>CACZRH010000228.1 GCA_902783455.1 uncultured Lachnospiraceae bacterium
GCGCTTCTTCCGGAGTCATTCCTTTTGCTTTTCTGGTGATATATAATAACTGAACATAATCTTCCAGCTTCTCATAGTTTGCAGGATCTACAATCTTTGCACCGGAAATATCTACACCGGTCTTTGCAACATGCTCGTCAATTTCTGCCCGGGAACCGATTAAAATTAAATCTGCAATCCCCTCTTTCATTGCCTGCTCTGCTGCATAATAGGTTCTGTCATCCATGGTTTCGGGAAGAAGAATCGTTTTCTTTGCCTGTTTTGCTTTTTCTTTGATGTGTTCAACAAATGATCCCATTTTGTTTCTCTCCTTTATGATAAAAATTAATTGTGAACAATTGAATTGCCGGTTCAAATAACCGGTAACGATTTTATTATAATCACATTATTCTGCCTTGTAAACAATGATTCCATCCAAATAATCGACGGGCTTTAGTTCAACCGGTTTTCCGCTTCGGTTTAAAATATCAATCAGGTAATAGGTTGTAATATAATTGCTGAGTAAAATTTTTGCATTCGGATCCTTTAAGGATTCTTTCCGGTCTTCAATTCCCAGATGTTCCATTTTCTGATACATCAGCGGGCTTTCATATGCCCAGTCAACCATATAAAAACAGTTATCGGACGAAACGGCTTCTTTATCAAAAAACTTATAGGAGGAACTTGCGGTAATTCCCGCAGATACATAAAGAATCTCTCCTTCCGACTCACGTGCATATTTTCCGATATCACGTATTGCCGCGGCATTTTCGGCACATGCAGACTGGTTTAACTTCACCGTGGAAAAGGAAACAATCCCGAATAAAAGCATCAAAATCGGAAGAAGCACTACACCCGCCTTTATTGTCATATTTGCGGTTTTAATATCTCCGACTCTTCCGGATAACATCCCCCCGAAAATGAGAAAAATAAGGTTAAAATCAAGTGCAATAAAAACTCTCTCCGGAAGCCTTCCCAAATGTGCAAAGCAGGCAGTAAAAATAAGATAATAAAGTGCCGCGGCTCCAAGCAGCAGATATGCTAAAGAACCCGCTTCTCCCCTTCTTAAAAGCGTTGTTAAAAATACGCCGGATAAAAATACCACCAGCAGAATAACACCCGGAACGGTCGCCATATTCTGCTTTACGGATAAAAGGGTATCTTTCAGGATCTGTTTCGGAACGCTGTAATACTGCTCCCACTCTTTTTTCTGCATTTTTGCCGTATTCGCCAAATTATTCAGTTTTCCGGTATCCACTTTATTGGCCAGATTCAGATTGTATTCCAAAAGTGCCGTATAATCGGAGCTCGTCATGTCAAGATTTTCATAAAGCTTCTCATTCCCCTCATATTCGGGTAAAAGATTATAGTCAAACACATCGGTTCTGGCTTTATTAAATGCCATATATTTATCCCATTCCGGTGAGGAATACGCAAAAGCGTTTGCTGCAAAAGAGCCTGCGATTAACACAGCCGGAAGAATAATTGCCAGAAGATATTTGTTTAAAAATGAGGTTCTCTTTTCTTCTTTTAAGAAAGAATGAAGCAATGCGACAAGTAACAGCGGAAGACACATCATACAGACTTCTTTGCGAAGCCATAAAGAAAGCATCGTAAAAACAACAATCACGATGAGTCTGAAATTCCGATATATTATTTCATCGCAGTCTCCTAAAAGAATCGCGTAGAATACCGCCACACTCATTAATATACCGGCAAGAACGGTATACTGACTCTCCACAATAAATTTAAGCGTCAGAAAATAAAAATAGAAAAATGCCGTAGCGGTACCTAAGTACGGAATATAGAGCTGCAATTTTTTATTTTTAAAAACATTTTTGGGAAGCTTGTTCCGAAATAAAAACAATACCAGATACGTCTCAAAATAAAGACAGACAAAATAGGTAAGCAGCGTAAACAATTCGTAATGAGGTACCTGGGGAAGAATTAAATAAAGTCCCTTGAAGAAAAGTCCGAGCGGATACATCACGTAAATCAAATGCGCATCGGGCGTTCCGGTATAGGCCCCGCTCATAATGGAACGAAGCGTAAAATCATCATTGGAAATAAAATACAATTTGAAAAAAATAAGAACAACACCTAAACCGAAAAGACAAAGCAGTCCGACAAAAACATAATCTTTCCAATTGTCTTTCCGTGACTGATTTTTCACGGTCTGTTCTTTTTTCCCCATAAACTGTCTCTTATCGTCTTATAATTAAAGCATCATATCGTATGTTGTCTTATAGTTTACCGTTTTATTCATTAATCGTCTTATCACTGCTTACAGAATAATCATCGCATCTCCGAAGGAAAAGAACCGGTATCGCTCTTTAATTGCTTCCTCATATGCCGCAAGGACATGTTCTCTTCCGGCAAGTGCGGAAACCAGCATAATTAAAGTGGACTCCGGAAGATGGAAATTCGTAATCAGTCCGTCCAGCACTTTAAAATGATATCCCGGATAAATAAAAATTTCCGTATTATCACATCCTGCAACCACTCTTCCGTTTTCATCCGCGGCACTTTCCAGCGTTCTGCAGGAAGTCGTTCCGACACAGATTACTCTTCCGCCCCGCTCATGACAGGCATTGATGCGATTTGCCGCATCTTCGGTTACTTCGTAATATTCGGAATGCATATGATGATCAAGGATATTCTCTTCCTTAACCGGGCGAAATGTTCCGAGTCCCACATGGAGCGTTACAAAAACAACATCCACACCCATTTCCCGAATATCGTCTAAAAGCTCATTGGTAAAATGCAGGCCGGCTGTCGGTGCCGCAGCAGATCCGTCAAATTTCGCATAAACGGTCTGATAGCGGTTTTTATCCTGAAGCTTGTGCGTAATATAAGGCGGCAGCGGCATTTCACCGAGGGAATCGAGAATTTCTTCCCAGATGCCTTCATATTCGAAGTGCACGAGACGCTTTCCCTCCTCGGCAATACCAACAATTTCGGCTTTCAGCTTTCCTTCCCCGAAGGAAAAACGCATACCTTCTCTTGCCTTTTTTCCGGGCTTTACCAGTGTTTCCCAGACATCACCCTCAAGCCTTTTTAAAAGCAGAAATTCCACCACTGCTCCGGTTTCTTCTTTCGTACCGAACAGTCTGGCCGGAATGACTTTGGTATTATTTAATACAAGGCAGTCGCCCGGCTTTAAAAACCCGGGAACCTCTTTGAAAATATGATGCTCGGTTTCTCCCGTAATTTTATTCAAATACAATAATCTTGACGAGCTTCTGTCCTCAAGCGGGTCCTGCGCAATCAGTTCCTGCGGAAGGTCGAAGTAAAAGTCGGATTTTTTTAATTCCATGATCTGTAGTTCTCTAAATTACATATTTTTTACAAAAGATAAATATCCTCTGTAGGTCTCATAAAGATCGGCCTTGGAGATTACCTCTGCAGGCGCATGCATATTCAGGACCGCAACGCCGCAGTCAATAACGTTCATTCCGTATTTTGCCAGAATATAGGCAATGGTTCCGCCGCCGCCGAGATCGACTTTTCCAAGCTCCGCAAGCTGAATGGAAACATCGTCTTTATCAAATACGGCACGCAGTTTTCCGAGATATTCCGCATCCGCATCATTGGAGCCGGATTTTCCGCGGGCACCCGTGAATTTATTCAGTACCATACCCTTTCCGAGATATGCCACATTTTTCTTATCAAAGCTTCCCGCATAGGTCGGATCGAAAGCGGAGGAAACGTCGGAGGAAAGCATGTTGGAATTTGCAAGGCATCTTCTGAGTAATAATTCGGATGTCTGTCCCATCAGTGCCAATACTTCCGCAACGGTATTTTCAAAGAATAAGGACTGCATACCGGTTGCGCCGACCGAACCGATTTCTTCCTTGTCTACGAGGATACAGCATGCGGTACGGGAAATCGTTTTTGCATCCACTAAAGCCCTAAAGGAAGGATATGCGCAAACCCTGTCATCATGTCCGTATCCGAGAATCATGCTTCTGTCAAAACCGCAGTCTCTTGCAGGTCCGGCAGGAACAATTTCGAGTTCTGCGGAAAGAAAATCCTCTTCCTCCATGTCATAATATTCTTTTAAAAGTGCAAGAATGGATTTTTTAACGGCTTCCTTTTCGTTTCCGTCTTCTTCGTCATTCTTCTTCGTATTCTTTGCTGCACTTGACTTTGTACTCTTTGTCAGAGTCGGTCTCGCTCCGGAAACCGCCTTTAATGCAGAATCTTTTGCATCCGTAGATAACGTCGGTCTGCTTCCGATAATGATATCCAGTGCTTCTCCCTCGATTACCTTAGAAGCCTTCTTTTCAAGCTGTTCCGCAGATAAATGAATCAAAAGATCCGAAATGAAAAATACGGGATCATTCTCTTCTTCTCCGAGATCAATAATGGTCGTCGTTAAATCCTTTTTTACAACAACGCCGTGGATTGCAAGTGGAATGGTTACCCACTGGTATTTCTTGATTCCACCGTAATAATGCGTATCCAGATATGCAAATCCGCCGTCCTCATAGAGCGGATTCTGCTTTACGTCAAGTCTCGGAGAATCAATATGCGCGCCGAGAATATTCATGCCCTCTTCCATAGGCGTCTTTCCGATGCGGAAAGCGAGAATTCCTTTGTTCTTATTTACGGCATAGATTTTATCCCCTGCCTTTACTTTTTTACCCGCCTTAATCGCCCGCTGAAGCTCCGTAAATCCGGCATTTTCAAGCTCTTCCACGATAAAATCGGTGCATTCGCGCTCCGTCTTGCATTCGGTAATAAATTTACGATACTCTTCACTGAAGGTATTCAGCTCTGCAAGCTGTTTCTCATTATATTTCGTCCAAACTGTCTTTTTCTCCATTTTCTGCCTCCATACGGATTATTTTCTAAGCTCGATGCCTAAGCCCTCGAGACCGTTCATGATCTTCTTCATGGCTGCATTGACATCCTCATCCTGAAGCGTCTTATTCTTATCGCGGAAAACGAGCGCATATGCCATGGACTTATGCTCCTTATCAATCTGCTCCCCTTCATAAATATCGAATAATTCAAAGCTTTCCAGAATCTTTCCGCCACGCTGGGTTAAGATTTTTTCAATTTCGCCCGCAAGAACACTCTTCGGAACCACCATACTGATGTCACGCGTTACGGCAGGGAATTTTGCAATGCCTTCAAATTTACGATCATAAGAGGTAATCGGCATAATCTTCGGCATATCGAGAACCGCAACATAAACACGTGTCTTAATATCATAATTTTCGCAAACAGCAGGATGAACTTCACCCAAATATCCGATTACTTCCCCGTCATAAATAATATTTGCCTGACGGCCGGGATGTAAGTACGGTTTTCCGGATGCCGGATCATACTCTTCCTTCTTCTTTGCGCCGAGACCGGAAAGAATGGTCTCCACAACACCCTTCATTGAATAAAAATCGCCGTCGCCATAGAATCCGAGCGTCATCTGCATTCTCTCATCCGGATAATCCGTTAAAGGAAGCTGTTTCGGAACATAAATATTCGCAAGCTCATATAATTTCACGTTTTTATTTCTGCGATTGAAATTCGTCGCAAGAGAAACCAGCATTCCGTTTAAGGAAAGTGTTCTCATAATCGAAAAATCTTCGCCGAGAGGATTTGAAATCGTAATGGCATTTCTCTCCGGAGCATCCGCCGGGAGCAACAGCTTATCAAATACCTTCGGGCTTTCGAAGGAATATGTCATACCCTGCGAAAATCCGCAGAATTCCGCAATGTTTCTGCATTCCTGCTCAATTCTGAGTTTATAGGACAATCCGCCTGCCTGTCCCTGTCCGGAAGGAAGGGTTACGGGGATTTTGTCATAGCCGTAGAATCTTGCCACTTCCTCCGCAATATCGCAAAGTCCGATCAAATCCTGACGGAAAGAAGGAATTGTAAGAAGCTTCGTATTTTCATCATAGGCAAGCTCTAAACGATTAAAAATCGTCAGCATCTCATCCACACTGACATCGGTTCCGAGAAGTGCATTGATCCGTTCCGGTTCAAAAGGAATTGTACGAAGCTCTGCTAACGGAGCACAGTCATCTGCAATTCCGTCTACCACTTCTCCGACGCCGAATTCTTCCACCAGCTGGCATGCACGGTTAATCGCATCCACTGCATTTCTGGGATCAAGTCCTTTTTCAAACTTCCCGGAGGCATCGGTACGAAGGCCGAGTCTCTTGGCACTCTTTCTGATATTTGCTCCGTTAAAGGTAGCGGACTCGAACAAAACGGTCGTTACATTTTCAGTAATCATGGAATTTTCACCGCCCATGATTCCGGCAATTGCAACCGGACCCTCTGCATCGCTAATCATCAGAATATCTTTATCCAGCGTTCTTTCCTGACCGTCCAATGTCACAAATTTAGCACCGTCCTCGGCACGCTTTACGATAATTTTATTACCGCGAATCGTGGATAAATCGAATGCATGCATCGGCTGTCCATATTCTTCCATTACATAGTTTGTAATATCCACGAGGTTGTTAATCGGACGGATACCGCTCTTAGCAAGGCGACGCTGCATCCACTCGGGGGACGGTCCGAATTTGATATTTTTTACCACTCTGCCGCAGTATCTGGAACATAAATCCTTATCTGCCACTTCAATGGAAATATAATCGTTTACGTTTTCTCCGTTTCCCTTCACCTCAACAACAGGCGGAACAAGCGGAAGTTTAAAGGTTGCCGCAACTTCTCTCGCAATACCGATTACCGAATAGCAATCCACTCTGTTGGATGTGATTTCATATTCGAAAACGGTATCATGAAGTCCCAAAACTTCGATTGCATCCGCACCGACCGGAGTATCCTTCGGGAAAATATAGATTCCGTTTTCCGGAGCTTCCGGATAGAAATTCCGGTCTGATCCGAGTTCTTCGATGGAGCACATCATTCCGAATGATTCCACTCCGCGAAGCTTTCCGTTATGAATTTCGATTCCGTCTTCCGGTAACGGGCCGCCGTCATGACCGCCTGCTACTTTTCCGCCGTCAATAACAACCGGAACTCTGTCACCGACCTTAACGTTCGGCGCACCGGTTACAATCTGAAGCCGTCTGTCGCCTAAGTTTACCTGGCAGACAATGAGTTTATCCGCATCGGGATGTTTCTCAATCGAGAGAATTTCTCCGACAATAATATTTTTTAAATTCTTATCAAGCTTTTCGAAGCCCTCTACTTTGGTTCCGCTAAGCGTCATTGCATCGGTATATTCCTGATCCGTACAGTTAAGTTCCGGAACATATGCTTTAATCCAGGATAATGCTGTATTCATTTATGGTTTCCTCCGAATAAGTAAATTACTTTTTTAGACTTACAAAATACTGAAATCAGAACTGATTTAAAAATCTTACATCGTTTTCGTAAAGCAGTCTCATGTCATCGATTTCGTATTTCAAAAGTGCAATTCTTTCAAGTCCTACACCGAATGCAAAGCCGGTATATTCATTTGTATCAATATTGCAGCGTTCCAATACCTTCGGATGAACCATACCGCAGCCCAGGATTTCAATCCAGCCGGAACCCTTGCAGAAACGGCATCCCTTTCCACCGCATTTAAAGCAGCTTACGTCCATTTCAGCGGAAGGCTCGGTAAACGGGAAATGATGCGGCCGGAATTTTACTTTTGTATCCTCTCCGAACAGTTCCTTCGCAAACTCCGCAAGTGTACCCTTTAAATCTGCAAAGGTAATGTTTTTATCGACTACCAGTCCTTCAATCTGATGGAAGGACGGGGAATGCGTGGCATCCACTTCATCTGCACGGAAAACTCTACCCGGTGCCAGAATACGAATCGGCGGTTTTCCCGCTTCCATCGCATGAATCTGCGTCGAAGAAGTCTGTGTACGAAGAAGCATTTCGCCGTTGATATAGAATGTATCCTGTTCGTCTTTTGCAGGATGATCCGCCGGAATATTCAAGGCTTCAAAATTGTAATAATCCTTCTCTATTTCGGGACCTTCGGTTATTTCATAACCAAGTCCGACAAAAATACGCTCCACCTCTTCAAGTGCTATCGTATTCGGATGTTTATGTCCGACAACCGGTTTCTTTGCCGGAAGCGTTACGTCAATGACTTCCGCTTTTAATTTTGCATTGCGAACCTTCTCGAGCATTCTGGCATTCGCTTCTTCCAGATTTTTCTCAATATCGGCACGTGCCTCATTAATCATCTGACCGACCTTCGGACGATCCTCCGGCGCAACATCCTTTAATGTTTTCATAATGGACGTCAGCTCACCCTTTTTTCCGAGAACAGCAATCTGAATCTCCTTTAAGCTTTCCGGAGTGTCACTGTTTTTAATGCGTTCCATCGCCATTGCTCTGATCTGGTTTAACCTATCCTGCATGTATTCCTCCTTAACCTGCGGATTCGCATTCCGAATACGCCGCATGAACATAAATTATGGCAGAATCATTCGCTCTGAACAATTCCGCCATAATATTTTACACTATTTTTCTTTATTTGTCAGTAAATCTTTTCAGATTCTGCCTGCATTTAAGGAAATGCTTTACTGATTTTCCTGTACATAGATGCTAACCCTGCTCTGAATAATCTTTGCAACATCCTCCGCACTCTTCTGGCCTGAGAAATATGCAGCGGATTCTTCCTTGATGATTTCGTTAATTTTTGTATCATAACTCATCATGGCTGTGCTGCCCATAATAAACTTCTTGACTCTTGCCGCATCCTCAGCAGAAATATTTTTAACTTTTACAGTATCATTTTCCAAATAACTGTATGCCTCATAATCATGATATTCCTTCTTTCCCGTTTTCGGATCGATTTCATAAGGGCTTTCCATTTTCATTTCAATTATGGCATCCAATGCTTTTTCCAGAATCGGCAGCGTATATGTATATTCATCTTCCGGCATCTGATATTCTTCCGAAATATAATATTTAATAAAATCGAAGGCAACGTCTTTATTCTCACTCTTGGAATTAATTGCAAATCCGAGATCGGCACTGATTAATCCGGAAGCATTATCCTTGGATCCGGGGAAACCGATTAAAGCAACTTTTTCTCCAAAGGTAATTTCCTGTGCCGATTCAAAATCTCTTAAATCATAGAGATAATCAACTTTGAATAAAGATGCATTGGTGCGAAGATTCTTCTCTTCCTCACCTCTGCTCTGATAATAGTCAGTCTCAGAATTAATGCTCGCCTCTTCATCCGGATATTCATTAATCCATTTCAGAGTGTTGATAAATTCTTCACTGTCAAAATTGCAGGAGCCGTCCGAAGTGTCATAATAGGTATTTCCGGAAAAAGCAACACATTGCGTTAACAAGGACTGCTTTGACATATTCGCAAATCCTTTTCCTTTGCAATTATACTTCGCTTCGAGATCCATCGCTTCCTGCATGGTAAGCCCGGTTTTGCCTTCCAGAATCGAATCTTTAACCTCTACACACATAAGAGAGAATGAAGGGAAAAGCTGATATAATTTACCATCCCGGGAACCTGCTTCCAGAATATTCTCAAGATAATCTTCTCTGTTAATTCCGGCCTTTTCCATATAAGGAGTTAAGTCTTCAAACACGCCTTTATTCATATAAACTCTGGGATCATACATATTGGCTGTAAGAATAATATCAGGGCCCATTCCGGAAAGAATGTCATTTCGAAACTGTTTTTCGGGAAGGGTAAAATCATCATCCGTTAAATACTGTTCATAATCAATTAAACGAATTTTGTATTCATCGTTTGTTTTATTAAAATCCAAGACATGCTTTTTTACTTTGTAATTTGCTGCATAGATGCTGCCCATGGTAATGATTTTTTTATCTTTTACCTGATCAGCCGGAACTTTTTTATAAATTCCACTCGGATTCATATCATCAAAGCTGCCGACTAAAACAATTGTTTCATCATCCAGAATACGGCTCTGATCCACGGAAGAGGAAATAACATCCGAATCCATAAAATTCATAATCAATTTTGCATCAATCGTATTTTGTTCAATATTGATGGCATAAATACCGGTACTTGATTTGGCTTCCAAAAGACTTGAGGTACCTGACTGCATTCCGGAGAACCCGTCAGCTGCCCAATTTCCCATAGAAATTTCCTGCGCTCTTCCTTCCGCCGGGAAAATTTCAACCATTACACTTTTATAACTGTGATCATAATATGCTGTAAAAATTCTGCCGTCCTCTGTTCCGACAACGCGATCAAGATATTCGATCTCATTCATCGTAACTTCTCCGGTCTTCTTTAAATCCGCTCCAAAGCAGACTACTTTATTGTCTGCATTAATTACAACGGAACCGTCATCAAGAAGGTTAGCAGAAGAAATGCTTTCTAATCCCTTTGTATCAATAGCAGTCTCGGAAACAACCTTACCATCCAGTGTCACTTCGCAAAGACTGTAAGTCTGTTCGTTTGTATTATAATTAAAATTAATAATAATAAGTCCTAAATTCCCGTTCGGCAAAGCGTTCGCAGTTTCTACACTGAAGTTCTCATCAGAAGTAAATTCTTTGCTAAACACTACCACGTCACCAATATTTCCTGTCTTATCGCCGACTTTCCATGCGCAGCTGTAAACGGATTTTTCTTCATCCTCATATTCGATGATTTCTTCGTTGCCGGGAACATCGTAATAATAATTAAAATAAATAATATTGTCACCACTTAAAAGAAGCTTGTTAACAGTACCGAAATCATCTCCTAAATCCAGATCTTTTTCCAAACGATATACCGCTTCCTTGGATGAAGCTGCATCTGATGCCTCAGCAACCAGACCGGAAACATTTCCCGCACCGCCCTGCTTATTCTTATTACAGGAAGCTAATGACAATGTCATGGCAGCCGCAAGGATTACACAAAAACTTCTTTTAAAGAACTTCTTCCCCTTGTTCATTTCACCTTTTCCTCTTTCTTTCCCTGTCCCCATACCGTCTCGGAACAGACTGTTAAAATTATTTTTTTCTCTACGGTTTGTATTATATTTTGACAAAAGGCAAAAAAAAATACACAAAAGGATGATTTTGTCCAACAAACGTCCAACACTTTTGTGCATTATGTACAACAATTCCTATATCACTTGTGCAGATTGCTTTTTTGCCCATTTTATCCGTTTTATCAGCTTTATCGGCTTTTCAGAGTTTTATCTGCTTTATCCGATTTTTACCTGTTCCTTGGAAACAGCCTGTTTTTCGGAGTGATTTACTGCATTTTGCATCTCTTCTTTTATTACGTCCGTAACTTCCGGTATCTGAATTTCCTGTTTTTCCACTCTTCTCTTTTTTAATCTTTTTTTCTGCTTTCCATTCGGATCACTGCGGTATTTATCAAAATCCTTTACAAGGATTTCCTCTTCAAATATCGTCTGTCCTTCCACTCTTCTGTTTTTTCTGCTTTCATGGACTTCCTGGAAGTACACGTTTAACAAGGCTCCTGCAAAAAACAACGTCATAAAAGTAAACAGCCAGACCATGGTAATTACAATCGTTGCCATCGATCCGTACATGGAAAAGCCGTGAAAATGTTCCAGATAATAGGAAAATGCCCAGGAAAAAAGCGTACAGGTAACACCTGCGAACAGTGCACCTCTCCACATTTTATGCGGGAAGGATTTACGATTCGGTACCCATCCGTACAAAAGGCAGAAAAATACGGTAAAGACAATCCATTCCACCAGATAACGGTTATTGAGCATATTCAGATACATGGTTAAATCCCAATGAAAAACCGCTATAAGTCTTGTTAAAACAAATCTTGCAAGGAATGTAACCAATACCGTGGAAATCAGGAAAATAAGAAGAACAATCGTATAGATACAGGCTTCCACTCTTAAAAGAATAAAGCTTCTTTTTTCATTTTTCACACCGTTTACCGCATTTAAACCTCTGGTAATTGCCTGCATCCCCTTTCCTGCCGACCACACCAGAAAAATCGCGGAAACCAATAAGAAAAACGGCCCCTTATCCTCATACATCTGAAGGGTAACCGCTTCCACAAAATTATTCAGGGATCTCGAAGGAATAATATATTCCATAAAAGCCTGAATCTGCTCCTGTTTCAACGGAGTATAGGGAATAATCGTTAAAACAAGTGCAATCAGGGGAATAATCGATAAAAACAAATAAAAGGAAGATGCCGCAGCATGTGCAGACACTTCCAGTTCTTTGTACATCATACTGAATTTCTGAATCTCGAAAGATGCTTTTTGGATAAAATTCCTCATCTAAGCAAAACCTCAAAATCGTAAAACCATGAAAATGGTTTTCGCGCGCCATTTGCGTTTTCTGCGAAGCAGAAATAATTTCAATACGCAAATGTGTGCATACAAAAAGCCCGAAATGCAGATCTTGTATTTTGACTCCTAGCAATAGGCTAGGTGGTTATCCGCAACCCTGCTTCTGCCTTCCACTGATATCCGGTGAGGCCTGACATCCACAAAATATTTAGGAATACCGTTTAAAGTGATGTAGGATCAAAATCACAAGATGCGCCCACATCTCGAGGCACTTTTATTGTACCAAAATATTTTATGTAAATCAACTCTTTTTCCATTTTTCCTTTAAAAAAACATCCAAAAAACGCTGATATTATTTGCTTAATTTTACCTTCCTTTTCGCCTTGTTTTGAACTGTTATTTATGTTAAAATAAATTGTTGTCGTTTACATAATGAAATATAAAGGGGAATTTCATGATTATCAATAAAAACAACACAAATGATATTACGCAAATTACTCCGGAAATCATTAATCTTGCAAAAAGAGTAGAGTCTACCAGCATCATCGAAAACGATCTTTTCACTAAATATGAAGTGAAACGCGGTCTTCGTGACTTAAACGGAAAAGGTGTGCTTGCCGGCCTTACCCATATTTCGGATGTGCGGGCAAATATGCTGGTAAACGGCGAACAGGTTCCCACTCACGGCGAACTGTTTTATCGCGGATATAATGTAAAGGATTTGGTTGCCGGATTTTCCGCCGAGAACCGTTTCGGATTTGAAGAAGTTGCTTATCTCCTGCTTTTTGACAAGCTTCCCGACAAAACGGAATTATCCACTTTCCGCGGCATTTTAGGGGAATATCGCAGTCTTCCGACTTCCTTCGTGCGTGACATTATTATGAAAGCACCGAGTACCGACATGATGAATACTCTTGCAAGAAGTGTTCTGACACTGTATTCCTATGACGACCGTGCAGATGATACTTCCCTGCCGAATGTTTTAAGACAGTGCCTGCAGCTGATTTCCCTTTTCCCGGAATTTGCCATTTACGGCTATCAGGCTTATAACCATTATCACGAGGGAGAATCCTTATACATCCACCCTCCTGTTCCGGATTTATCCACTGCGGAAAATATCCTGCATCTGCTTCGTCCGGACAGCAAATACACACCGCTTGAAGCAAAGCTTTTAGACATTGCTTTGGTTCTTCATATGGAGCACGGCGGCGGTAACAATTCCACCTTTACCACGCATGTTGTCACTTCCTCCTTAACCGATACCTACTCTGCCATTGCAGCTGCAATCGGTTCCTTAAAAGGTCCCCGTCACGGCGGTGCAAACATCAAGGTTGTGCAGATGTTTGAAGACATGAAACGTAACGTTAAGGACTGGACCGACGAAGAAGAAGTTTCCGCTTACTTACGCAAGCTCCTTCACAAAGAAGCATTTGATCATTCCGGATTAATCTACGGCGTCGGCCATGCCATTTATTCAAAGTCCGACCCGAGATCCGTTATTTTAAAGAATCATGTGGAAGCGCTCTCTCATGAAAAAGGACTCGATGATGAATTCGCACTCTATTCTTTAGTGGAACGTTTAGCTCCCGAAATCATCGCTTCCGAGCGCAAAATGTATAAGGGTGTTTCGATTAACGTTGACTTCTACTCCGGCTTCGTTTACAACATGTTAAACCTTCCGGCAGAACTCTTCACTCCGATGTTTGCCATTGCAAGAATTGTCGGATGGAGCGCACACCGCATGGAAGAGCTTGCGAATAACGGAAAAATCATCCGTCCCGCTTACAAGCCGATTATGACAGACAAAGATTACACTCCGATTGAAAACCGGTAATAAAAAGTCCCTCAGGATGAGGGACTTTTCTGTTTCTTAATAATCTATATTTACCTTTTCCTTTTATCTCTTGACATCACCACGGTCATTCACAATCCGGTAACCGGCCGCCTGAACCCGCACTTCCAGACATTTCCTGCATTCCGCTGCTTCTTCTCCGGTACAGATTTTATGATCATACAGGGCATACTGTTCCCGGAATCTTTTCGGTGAGAGATTCGGCATCACTACATTCGCACCGCTCTTTAAACCGAGTTCTCTTCCGTTTGGAGCGATTGTCCCAAGTGCCGTGGTGGCCGGAAGCAAAACATACGGAAACATCAGACGAAGAATGGAAAGAATTCGAAGCGTAAGTTCCAGACTTCCGGCCGGTTCCTCTTTAAAAATCGTATCCTTATGCGGAATAAACGGCCCGATTCCGATCATATCCGGTTTTAGTTCCTGCAAAAAACGAAAATCCGCAACGATGTTTTCCATCGTCTGCCCCGGTGAACCTACCATAAATCCGGCACCCACCTGAAATCCGAGTTCTTTTAAATTATAAAGACAATTTTTTCGGTGTTCCAACGAAAGCTCCGAAGGATGAAGCTTCCTGTAATGCGAATCCGTTGCCGTCTCATGACGAAGCAGATAACGGTCTGCACCGGCCTCTTTATATTTTCGGTAACTTTCATACTCTCTTTCACCGATAGACAGAGTCACCGCAGCATCAGGATATAACTTTTTTATACTTCTTACGATTTCACAGATTTCCTCATCGGAATAGGTCATATCCTCACCGCCCTGTAAGACAAAGGTTCGAAAGCCAAGGGAATACCCTTCCTTACAGCATTCCAATATTTCTTCCTTACTCAGTCTGTAACGCTCCACATTGGCATTTCCGCCGCGTATTCCGCAATAATAGCAGTTATTCCGGCAGTAATTCGTAAATTCAATCAGACCACGCAAAAAAACTTCATCTTTATAAACACTGCGGCGAACTTCGTCCGCCGCAATTCTTAGCGCATCATCATACTGCTCCGTGTTCAAAAGATGAAGAAATTCTTCGTCAGATAAATCCTTATTCTGCTTTAATTTTAAAACCAAATCCATTTGAACAATTTTTTTTATGTTTACTTATTTTCTTTCCCGTCGGCTGCTTTTAAAATGTAATCGATAAATAAACCTTCGGTCTCATTTAATTCCGTCCATGTTCCGACAATACGGTCTGCAACAAGCTTTGCCGAATCATAATCATTACACATAAGCATAACAACATACTGGAAGGAAGAATATCTTGTTGTAACATCTCCCTGACGTACGGAAACAATGATGGAACGTTCCAGTTCCTTCATGGCCGTATCAAGTGCATCATTGGAAAACTTCAAATACTCTCCGTGATTTACCGTCAAAAGCAGGATAAAGACATTCTGCTCCGTTCTGCCGACTGCTCTTGACACAAACTGATAGATATGCTTAAATCCTTCATACTCAACCTTAAATGCACCCTCTTCGGATCCACGTTCGGTAATCATTCGTTCCAGACGTTCCATGTCTGCCTTGGTATTGATGGCATCCGGATTTTTCTCGCGAACATTTCCACGCTCTCTGAACAGATGGAAAGAATTTTTCCCGTTCTGTTTTACAAAATAAAGTGCTTTATCCGCCTTGGAATAAAGTGTATTGAAATCGGATCCGTCATACGGGGAAACCGAAACGCCCATGGAAACGGATACATTCGCTTTATCATCCAGAAGCTCTTTTAATTCAGCGGAAGTAATTTCCAGCAATTCCTGACAATATTCCTTTACTTCCTCCATGGAGTATTCGCCCTTTAAAAATACTGCAAATTCATCTCCGTCTATTCTTGCGACGATATCCCTCGGTCCGATTCTGCTTTCGAGAATATCCGCAAACTCCGTCAGGAGGGAATCCCCTGCAATATGTCCGAAGGTATCATTTATCTCCTTAAACCGGTCAATGTCCAGAACGATGAATACGCCTTCATGATTGGCACTTTCGAGATAACGATTCAAATCATCTTCCAAATATTTGCGGTTCCACAAATTTGTAAGCGGATCTTTTCGGGCTGAAATGGATAAATCCCTTCTTAAATCCTCAATTTTCAGGATTTTCTGAATCCGGCTTTTCATAACCTCCGGTTCAAACGGTTTACGGATAAAATCCATGGCACCCATTTTTAACCCTTTGATTTCACTCTTTCTCTGATTATCCACGGTTAAAAAGACTACCGGAATCGATGCCGTATCGGGATTCGCTTTAATCGCTTCAAGTGTCTCATATCCGTCCATTTCGGGCATTTTGATATCCAGAAGAATCAAATCCGGTTTCGCTTTTTTTAAGAATTCAATTGCCTGCATTCCGGACTTGGCCATGGAAAGGCGATACGTATCCTGTAAAACATCCGCCGCCATTTTTAAATTGGTGGTAACATCATCAACAATTAAAATATGTTTTTGTTTATCCATGATTGATCACTTCTCCAAAAACTTTTTTACTTCTTCTTTCATCTGCTCCTTATCGCAGACCGTGTCATGAAGAATCTCGGCATTCCGGATTTCTTCCACAGCGTTCGGAATCGGAATTTTGCTGATTTCGTTTAATCTGTCAATCAATGCAAAATCGTCCTCATCCTCTGCTTTTCCTTCAAGCGCTTCCATAACGCTTCTGGTAAATTTATAAGGAGATGCCGTCGAAACAACTACATTTGTAGTTTTATCACCGGTCTTTTCCGCATACATTTTATAAACCGAGCTTGCAACTGCCGTATGCGTATCCATTACATAACCGGTCCGGTCGAATATTTCATGAATGCGCTCCAAAACCATTTCTTCCGTTGCGTATCCACCGACAAAATCGCTGCATTTTTCTTTCATCTTATCGGTCACTTCATATCTGCCGTTACCGGTTAAGGAATTCATTAACTCCTTACAAAGATTGGAATCACAGCCTGCAATTTCATAAATCAGACGTTCCAAATTGCTGGAAATTAATATATCCATGGACGGTGAAGTCGTTAAAATAAACTCTCTGTTTCGGTCATATACGCCTGTTTCGAAGAAATCGAAAAGGACTTTGTTTTCATTTGATGCACAAATCAGTTTATTTACCGGAACGCCGATTTTCTTTGCATAAAATCCGGCTAAAATATTTCCGAAATTGCCGGTCGGAACCGTAAAATTAATCGGTTCTCCGGAAGCAACCTTTCCTTCCTTTACAAGTCTCGTATAAGCAAATACATAATATGCAATCTGCGGAATCAGTCGTCCGATATTAATGGAATTTGCGCTGGAAAAACGATAGCCCTTCTTTAATAATTCCGCTTCAAATTCCTTGTCGGAAAAAATTTTCTTTACTCCGGTCTGGGCATCGTCAAAGTTTCCGGTAATTCCGACAACCTTAACGTTCTTTCCTTTCTGTGTTACCATCTGACGTTCCTGAATTTTGCTGACACCGCCCTTCGGATAAAATACCACGATTCCGGTACCTTCTACATCCGCAAATCCCGCAAGTGCAGCTTTTCCGGTATCTCCGCTTGTAGCTGTCAGGATAATGATTTTTTCTTTCACATTATTTTTCTTTGCGGAAGTCGTCATCAGATACGGCAGAATTGACAGCGCCATATCCTTAAACGCAATGGTTTTCCCATGGAATAATTCCAGATAATAAGAATCCTCTACCAATGAAAGAGGCGCTATTTCCTCCGTATCGAATTTCGAATCATAAGCGTGATCGATACAGTACTTAAGCTCTTCCTCCGTAAAATCCGAGAAAAACAGTTTCATAACTTCATAAGCCACTTCCCGGTAATCCATCTTCGCTAATGCATCGATACTTACTTCGAGCTTCGGAAAGTTCTCCGGAACAAAAAGACCTCCGTCCTCGCTTAATCCCTGAATAATTGCCTGTGAGGCCGTCAGACTTTTGGAATTATCTCTTGTACTTCTGTATTTTACTTCCATGGTGTTTTATTCTCCTTAAGGCTTTTTTATAATCACCTAAATCACCTACTTTAAAAATAGGCTAAAATATTTTAACATATAATCGTTTTCTTCACAAGATTTTTGAGGTAAGGTATGATAAAATGTAAAGGTCATTTTTGCGAAAATTTTGCGAAACAGTTTAGTATTATAAAATGATTAAAAATAAAAATATGAATCAGACAGATCAAGCAGATTACAAAATCCGTA
>CACZRH010000229.1 GCA_902783455.1 uncultured Lachnospiraceae bacterium
AGGGAGGACTGAGTATGAAGCTTTTTTCAAAACTGAATTTGACAAAATTCATCATTACCGCAGGGCTGTTTACTGCAATCAGCGCATCAGTGGTCGGATGCCGGTATGTTAATTCACCGGGTAATGTCACTATCGAGGGCCTGGTAAAGGCAAATACCAATGCTGTTCTTTTGGCTCAATATGACAATATACTGTTGACGAAAAGCATTGATGACGGAAGCAACATAAATTTCTATTATACGAAAGACGTGACTTTCTATCAGGAAGGGGATAACGTTGTGCTGTATGATCGGGAAAAGGTATGGAGACATCCCGAAATCGACGGAACAAAAGCGCTGGCATTTAACTGGTATGCCATGGAAGAGTCTGAAATGGCACAATACATGCTTGAACCTTCCGAAATGTTCTCTGTTTTAGATGAAGAATATACTCTCAAAGAAACCATCGATAAAGTTACCGATAACAAGGACGGAACGCTTACGATAGAAACGTCCGTTCCCGCCGAGGCGCTCACGGAGATCTACGGTGCGGATAATCCGGACATTCCTGCCGATATGAAATATAAGTATACGGTTAATAAAAACAATCTCGAACTGAAAAATTGCTCATACAGCATTCAGTACGCAGACGGTAAAACCGAATCCGTCAGTTACGACGTTATATTCAATGCCGAAGAACCGGACGAAATGAAGGATATGCTTGCGCAGATTGATGAATTCAACAATAGTAATCCGGCTGAAGGCGAGAAGAAAACGATTACCGTGATTTACGATTACGGTACGGATTCGGAACAGACATTTTCCATAACGGTTGACCGCAAATACATGGTTGCTCCGTTTTTACGCGAAGGGTACACGGCATATGCCGATCCGGATAAAACAGAATATTTTGCGGGCGGAGACGGAGTTCACGATTTAGTAATTTATGCGTTCCCGGAAGAAGAAAATAAGTAGAGGTTGTGATTTAGAGAAAGAAGAATATCAGAATGAACAAAGATGTCAAAACAGTTGTGATTACCGGTTCTTCCAGAGGATTTGGCTTCTGCCAGGCAAAGAAATTCAAGGAACTGGGATTTAATGTTGTTCTTTCTGCCACGAACGAATCAAATCTTTTAAAGGCATTAGAGGAACTGAATACTATTAACCCTGATGAAACGAATGCCGTCAGTGTTGTTTGTGATGTGACCAGGAGAGAAGATTTGGAAAATCTTTGGAAGGAAGCAATCGGATTTTTTGGAAGAGTAGATATCTGGGTGAATAACGCCGGAGTGAATTCTCCCGATAAGCCGGTGTGTGAACTGACGGAAAAAGAGATTTCAACCCTTTTGGATATCGATTTAAAGGGTGTTGTTTACGGATCTGTGGTAGCTTTTAACGGGATGAAAGAGCAGGGATTCGGACAGATATACAATGTGGAAGGGTACGGCTCCAATGACGCTATGATGACCGGATTAACCATGTATGGGACAGCCAAAAGAGCCGTTACCTATTTTACAAGAAGCCTTGCAAAGGAAAGCCATGAACTTACGAAGGATCAAATCAAGGTATGCCGCCTGACACCCGGTATTATGATTACGGATTTTCTAACAAAGGCAAACGGGGATGCAACTCAAATCATATTGTCTGAAAAGAAGAAAAAGGCATACAACGTCCTCGGTGATTATCCGGAAACAATAGCGGAATACGTAGTTCCGAGAATGATCCGGAATCAGAAAAATGATGCCCGGATTATCTGGCTTACCAGAGCAAGAGCGTTAGGAAAGTTCTTAACGGCGCGAAAAAATCAGTATTTTTGAATCACTTCGGGAATTGGATTTTTGGCATATATCGGGTATATTGCTCGGAAACCTTGTACGTAAGGCCTTCCTCCTTAAGTACATCTAAGAACAGATCCATAGGCTTCGGGTCTTTGCCGTATAACTGGTAGGTAATACAGAAAGAATCTTTTAATGCATTTACTTCCAGCATCAGATCTCCGTCCGTAATCGTATAAAAACCTTTAATATGCTCACCCACTTCGCCCCAGTCGGTCTGTCCGACATAGCTTACGGTGTAAGTGTCTCTGGGATCGTTTCTGAAGGCACTGTTTTGGGATGCATATTTCTTCTTTGCCTTTAAATCAGGCTGTTCATCAATACCCGCATGTGCTTTTACAAGTCTTCGGAATCGCTCGTAGCTGAGTTCCGGTTGATTCTGTTTAATGAGTGCTCCTCTTGCGCGCATATTCAGTTTTTTGACAGACTCGTCTTTCTGGTCCCACTCAAAGCGGATATGGATAAAACGGACAAAATCGCGGTACGATTCATTCGCTCCGATATCTTTACGATAGTCGGCGGCAATTCTGCCGGATAGGAAAGTGCCTTTTTTTTCCTTTAACAGTCTGGAACTGACTTTAAACATCATGGCTGTCAGAATGGTATTCGGGCTTCCGTCGATTTTGGCAGCATAGTCCATAAAATCTTTCGTCGGGATTTCAACCTGATAATAATAACTTTCCCTGGCAAAGGGACTGAGGAGATACTTCAGCGTTCTGCCAAGATGCAGATTCGTATCTCCGCCATCGTAACGGTAGAGCGGTTCGTCGTCAGGTAACGTGTTCACATCAGGAAAACGAAGTTCGCCTTCTTCTACGGGAGTGCCCGGAAGTTTGATATCCACGGGCGGATTCAGCGTTCCGTATTTTTGAGTCATATATTGATAAAGAGTCGTCTTAACCCAGAAAAGTCCGCCCATGGCTCCGCAGACGGAGTGGGAGAAGTTAAACCATATCGTATCGTCTTTGTAGGTAATTGCAAACAGATGACCGCCAACTTCGTCGCTTCCAAGGAGGATGCTTTCATCTTTCTCGGGGAGTACGGCAATCGGCTTGTCGTTATGGGTTAATGTGTAGTTTCCGCCTTCATCCAGTCCGACTTTTACGGCAAAGTAGGGGAAACGGGAAATTGCCTCCTGCGCAGCCTTTTCAAGCATTCCTGCATCGATTTTTTCATCCAGAATAATCTTCATCCTGACGGTGAAGGGGATTTTCTTCATGTATTCGTATAAAAGATAACTATCCGGGTTATTGCTCATTGATTTCTTTCCTTTCTTGGGTAAAACAACGTACAACTGCTATTTGATTATTTTGATTGAAGATTTGAGCTTGCCATTACCTGTTAATCTGAGAAAGTGCAGGAACAAACAAGTTAATTCCATTTGTTATATTTAATTGAATCGGCAGGATTTTTATTATACAATTATATGTGTGCTTTTGAGGCGCTTACTTCTTTGTTAGCTGGTCTTCATTTTGCTGAATTTGATTAAAAGTATTGATATGAGGGTGGCTAAACAGTAGTAAAAAAT
>CACZRH010000230.1 GCA_902783455.1 uncultured Lachnospiraceae bacterium
AATTACCATTATGAATGATTTGTAATCCCATCGATCCCTATATAATTATTATATTCCCCTTACTCTTACTATTCCTCTTCCACTTCCCTAAAAATCCTCTCCATGTCCACACCTCTGGCAAAGGCCTCTGAAACTACGGAAATCAGTTGAAGTTCAAATTCTTCATCCATGCTTAACTCTTTCTTTTTCCGAAGCGAATTGAGACGTTTTATGCAGGCATCCTTTTTCCAATATCTTTTAGGGATATCCCAGATATGGTACTGAAGCCAGACTTTGTAGAAGGCTTCCGGTTTATATAGTTTGAAATAAAGAAGTCTCCATGCGAATAATGCCTGAGAAATGCTGCGCCCTTTGGGAAGCAGATAGTAGGTATTCTTCATGCTCTCTATATACCAGTCCGGAACACCATGTTCTTTAAGCAGTGTTTCCCATTCCTGTTTTAATCCGCGACGCTGGAATTTTCCTTTCCGCAAATCCTCCGCGATTTTGACTGCAGTTTCTTCTTCTATTCCAACACTTAAAAAGTAAAGAAAAGCATCTTCGCGTACCACAACATCCTCTTTCAGACGTGAGGTCTTATTTTCCAAAGTCTCTTTCTGTCTCTCCGGATTCGACCAGGATTCAAACAAACCAATTTTTCCCGTACATGCAGCACAAATCTTTATCAAATCAGAGAAGTCACCCGGATTGGCAGTCTTAAGGAATTCTCTTTCCGCTGGTAATTCCAGTCCGGGAATACCCAAAGTTCCGGTGTCAATTTGTATTCCGTCAACCCCAAGCGCATCCGCAGACGTCAGCAAACTTATGATTTTTTTATCGCGAAGCGGAATGGAATTCAGTTTTTTCCCGGTGAGTTGTCCCAGATCATCCAGCAAATCACAGGCCTCATTCTGCTGAAAATGAACTGCAGGAAACTGTCCGATTGCATCCTCAAAGCAGGCAGTCGGAATATTATATTCACCATTCTCATCCGGTGAAAGCGGCGTATAATCCGTGATTTTTACGCCATTCGGAGTAATCAGCACAATGGCAGGATCCACGTACTCATCGTAAACTTTCTTCCAAATATGCGGTCCCTGTTCAAATGCTATTCTATGTGAGTCCTTTTCACCCTTTTTTTCCAGGTAATCTTTTACCAGTTTCTGCGCAAAGAACTCGTCACATCGTTCCTTCCATGCAACATGATAAGTGCCGCTGACTCCGTCCGTACCTGCCAAAAATCGTTCCACAATATCCTTAACAAATATCGGAACAAAGAATTCAAAACTGGGATTTCGGTCCATTTTATATCCCAAAAATGAATAATACGGAATGTCAAAGCCATCCTTTTTGAGCTTCTTTCCGCACTTCGGACATTTTTTATCCGGAAGATCCACTCCTGCAGCTCCAATCGAAAGCTTCTCCTGCCATTTTCCTTCAAATTCCGTATAGTAACAGTTCGGGCACAGATAATGTGCCGGAAGCGGATTGATATCGGTAATTCCGGCAAGGAATGCTGCAAAGGATGCTGCACTGCTTCCGCTCGCAGCGATATTGATATCGGCTTCTTTACATGGTTCTACCAGATTATGCGCCACCAGATACATGGAAGAAAAACCGTTTCCGGTAATCGCCTTAAGCTCCTTCTCCATGCGGTCTTTTACCTGCTTTGGAAGCGTTTTTCCATAAATCTCGTGCGCCTTATTTTTGCAAAGAGTTTTTAATTTGCCATCCGCGCCCTTTATATCAATATAAATTCTTTCCTCGAAGGGAGGTTTCACTTCTTCGATTTTATTAAAAATCTCCAGCGGATTCTTAATAACTACCTCTTCCGCTTTGCGCTTTCCAAGGAATCCGAATAAATCAAGCAATTCTTCCGTTGGCATCCAATAATTCTTCGGATTGTATTCTTCACCGGCGGGAAGCTGTCCTTCCACTATTGCACGAAATGCAGTTTCCCAGGACGGATCTTCATACTGAATATTGGTTACCGCAACGACCGTTTTTTCGAGGTCTTCCATCACCTCGACGAATTCCTTGAGAACGCTTTTTAAATCATCCACGTTTTCGTAGAAATCGGATAAATCATTGTCGAAAAGATTCTCCGCAGGTTCTATTTCAATATAGTCAAGCCGGTAGAAGAAGGGATTCATGTAGTCAATTTCATCAAGGAAAAACGGGTTCCTAAGCTGGATTCTGCAATTTCCGCCAATGATGAGATTTTCCCGAACCTTATCAATTTCACTCATCGGCAAAATATCGGTTTCGCTATAGTTGATGCTTGTAACGAGGCGGAAAATGTCGCGGATTCCCTGCTCATTTTTCGCAAAGATAATCAGGTTGTAGATGTCCTGTTTTTGAATGTTATGAATATCGGTGGGAATAGTAATTAAGTTACTGTCATCAAAAACAGCAATACTGACGCCGTACAGGATTTTGAATGGAATCCCCTGTTCCTGCACGGTTTTGGAAATCCGGTAAATCTCGTGAAACGCATCCACGGAAAAAGAATCGGCAAACGCAATCCCCGGCATTCCCATGGCGATTGCCGTATTGACGCTCTCGGATGGCGATATAATGGCTGTGCCCTTTCCGAAATTAGTCTGGCAATGAAGTTCTACTCGTTGTTTTTTCATGTGTAATCCCCCAAAGTATTGATTCTTTCAACAATTTTATTATAGACTTTTCCATAATCTGCGGCAATCAAAAAATCCCCTTAAATCTTTATCTTAAGGGGATTTTAAATGGCATTTTTTGTTTCTGGTGTTTCCTGCTTTGTCTATTTTTTCTTCTGCTTTTTCATGGCAGCTTCCATCATGTCCGCCATCGTATAAGTCAGCGGCTCATCGTTATGACCGTCATGAGCCCTCTTGTAATAAGGGTTTAAAGTTAGTTTTTCTTCCTTCTGCATTTTTGCATAGAGCATTGCAGTATTTAATGCATCGGCAAGTCCGTCGTGAGAACGTCCGTCCGCATTGACATCGGTTGCAATCAGTGCTTCTTCCAGGGAATACTGCTTCTTTCCCATATTCATCTTCTCGGCAAACTGTGGCTGACAGTCAATCCATGTATCGAGGATTTCCTGAAAATGTTCGTCGAACGGAATCTCTTTCACCTCTAATTCTCTCGAAAGCTGAGAGCGGTCCGTCATACTCCAGGAAATAAAAGCAACATCCTCTTTCGGAACCCATTCCATAAAACGTTTAAAAACCACGGGCAGCTCTTCCGCCTTTGACAAATCATACTTGGAGATACCGGTAAGATTCTTAATGAACTTATCCAGATCTCCATACTTGGGCTTTACGAATTCCGAGAATTTATCCGTAACCTCCAGTTCCTCATTCAGCAAAACCGCACCAATCTGAATAATCTCGCTGTTGTACGGATATGTCTTTTTATAAAGCCTTGCAACTTTACACATCTCCAAGTCTATGACTACATATTTCATTTTACTTTTCCCTGACAAATCAGCCCTTCTTTGCAAAAATGTGTTTCGGGTCTTTGATTAATACGGTTACAACCCAAATTACAAGAGCAAGTGCGATAACCGAGAAACCGAGGAATGCATCATTTAACATATCAGCTGCTGCCGGCTGAAAATACTCGGCGCGGATTTCGATAAATTCCACAACTGCATCCACAAGCCACATAAGGGATGCTCCCCAGAACATAAAGACAAGATTAATCACACGAAGCTCTCTAGCCTTTTCACTGGAATACCATATTACTGTTGCAACCACCGCTGCAAGAATCGTAATTAATAATGTCATGAGCGCACCTCCGCTTCTTCGCCTGCGGATGCCGCACGCTTCTCAATCACGTTCGATACAATCACGATGCCACCCCAGACTACCGTAACGAGCACTGCCATTGCCACACCGGATGTCGCCATCTCATGCAGCATTTCCGCAGCATCCTCCGGATTCGCTGCTGCCGTCAGGAATGGGAAGAACGGCGTAATCTCGCCATGCCATAAATGCTCGAATGCCAGAAGAACGGAACCGCCCCACAGCATTGAATTGAGCCATTTCAGTTTCTTTGAAAAAGGCGTGCCGTGTTTTCCTTCCGTTGAAAATTCCACTTTTTCAAGCCCTTCCGCCTTTTCGATTCCAGCCTTCTTTTCCTTTGCCTGAACCACTTTTGTAATGATGGTGGTTACTACGGCTTCCGCTGTCGGTACTAAAAAACATGCCATTTCCAATTCCTCCTCTTTTGTGATAACAGGTCTTTTGCTATTTTTTATATATTTTCTTTAAGGTATTTATTCTTCAACCATTCGGCTTCTGTTATGGTTTTCTTTTTGTTTATTTCTTAATTTATGATTACTCACTTGCCTCAATAATCATGGTCCGCAGAATTCCGGGCTGTGCGTAATCCCGTTTTCCGGCGCCCATCCCGACCTTTTCAATCATCATGCACTCCGGCAATTTTTTCGAGGTCATAACCGCTGCGATGAAAGCCGCGCCGGTCGGAGTAATGTACTCACCCTGACGCTCCGTGATGGAAAGCGGCAGTCCGTATGCTTGCGCGATATTTACAACTGCAGGAACCGGCACCGGAATGATTCCGTGCTGGCAACGGACGCTTCCCTGCCCCTCTTTCATTCGCTTTACAATCACATCCTGAATTCCGAGATTGTCAAAGCATACAGCCGCCGACACGATATCCACGATAGAATCAATCGCCCCGACCTCGTGAAAATGCACTTCCTCTATGGGTTTATTATGCGCTTTTGCCTCTGCGCTTGCAAGTATTTCAAAAATCTTCACCGCGAGGCTCCGTGCCCCTTCCGTCATCTCGAGGCGGTTGATAATTGCTTCGATGTCGGACAGGTTGCGGCCGTGGTGATGGTGGTGGTTATGGTCGTGAGTGTGGTCGTAGCTATGCTCATGTTCGTGATTCTCATCATGATTGTGACCATGTGTATGTTCAAAATCATGGTCGTGATCATGGTTTTCGTGGCTGTGATTAGAATTCTCGTCATGGTTATGCTCGTGGGTATGTTCATGACTGTGTAAATGTTCGTGCTCATGGTTTTCATGATTGTGGTCGTGAGCGTGCTCATGTTTTGCATGACTATGCTCGTGGTCATGCTCTCCGTGACTGTGAATCTCCTCATGTCCATACAGATATGCCATATCATGATCATGATTCTCATGTTCCTTATCCAGAATCACGTTAAAATCGCAGCAGTCCAATCCCGCCTTCAGCACGCGGCTGATTTTAATTTCAAATCCCTCGTTTTGAATTCCGGCAAGTACTTTTCGTAATACCGCTTCATCCGCCCCAAGATCCAACAGGGATGCCACAATCATATCTCCGCTGATTCCGGTTTCACACTCAAAATATAAGCTCTTCAAATTTTATAATCTCCTTCACCTGATCTCTTTTCAACACAAAACAAAACCAAATCAAATACATTCAGTTTTTCTTACCGCCTTCTGCCAGACGGTTAATCTGCGTAGCC
>CACZRH010000231.1 GCA_902783455.1 uncultured Lachnospiraceae bacterium
GAAGGATTATCGGCAAGGAAATAAACTCCGTTATCGGTTTCAATTATATTTGCACGGGATTCCGGGCTTAAATAATTTTCACACATAACGGAAAAGAGATATCCACCTGAAATCTCAGGTTCCTTCGTATCATCCGCCTCCAGTTCGTCAATTTCCACACGCCCGTTTCCGATATCCACGATTTCACTTAAAATATAACATCCCAGATATTCGTCATTCATGTAAAGCTCTACCGGAACACCCTGCGGGGTATAGGAAAGCTCCATTTTCTCTCCGAGATAAAACGCACAGCGGTTTCGCAACATGGAAGGATCATAATAGCTTGCAAGAAGCGCCCATTCTTTATTTTCGCCCATTCCGAATAAATCCGTTTTTTCCTCTAATTTGATTTTATACGGTTTCTTATCCACTAACATCCATGTGGAATTTCCGCGCCCTCTTACATAATTCAGTTCCACATCATGTACACTTTCAAGGGGTGTGGCAGAATAATCACACATATAGCCATCAGGAATATCCAAATCCATGGTACCCGTACATTTCACCTGATGACGGGGATCTTTGTTCATCTCTTCGATGGTTCCGTAACCCTCTGCGGTTTCATCAATGTAGAGAGAAAGCTTCGGAACTTCCTTTGAAGTATATTCCACTACCGTGGAGACAGTCTCGGAATTGTCCGGTATCTCTGAAGTATTTCCCCCCGGGTTCGTCTGCTTACAGGAGGAAAAAACCGTCGTTGTAAGTACGGCTCCTGCCAGCATAAAAGATAATGCCTTCCATTTTTTCCCTTTCATAGTTTTCCCCTTTCGCATTATTTTTGATATCCTCAATTTCGCTTTTTAAAAGACTGTTTCCAACAAAAATTACTAATACTTTTTTATTATAACATAAATAAACTTTCTGCACCTTTTATTTTCTGTCAAAAACATTCATGCAACTAAAACAAAATGCAGAAAATTTCCCTATAACAAACACATTTATAGTATAATCAAAAAAACGGTTCCGGGGGAAATTTATGAAGCTGAAAAAAATCAATGCCGGTCTGTCTCTTCTTACCATAGCATTGCTGTTTCTTCATACGACATACCAGGCATTTTCGTTCATTCTGTCTTATCAGAATCTCATTCTTACCATAGCATTCGGGTATGCTTTGGTCGCAAGTCTTAGTGCGCATGCCGTCATCGGATGTATATTCGTATTCGGAAAGCATGATTCGAAAAAAATAGCCTATCCGAAACTGAATCCGCAAACTACCCTGCAACGAATTTCGATGATTATGATTTCCGTTCTTTTGCTGCCGCATATGTTTTCCTTCCTAATGAGAGCAAAAGCTGCAGGAAGCATTTTTTACTATCTTCTGGAATTCTCGCAGGTTTTATTCTTTGCAGCCGTATTTCTGCATGTCTCGGTTTCTTTCAGCAAAGCACTCATTACATTTGGAATCCTAAAGGATAATAAAAGCAGAAAAATCGTGGATGTTATCATCAGCATTCTGTGCGGAATCGATTTTGCCGTAACGACTGCCGTGATTCTGATGACACATTATAAAATATACGGGGGATGATTATGGATAATACAAAAAAAGTACTGATTATCGGAAGCGGAATCGCAGGTTTAAGCTGCGCGATTTCCCTTGCGGAGTATGGAATTCATTCCATTCTGGTTTCTCCGTTTCCGTCCGAACGCTCCCAGTCCGTTTTAGCTGCAGGCGGAATCAACTCGGTTCTTGATTCCTCCGAAGACAGCATTGAAAGTCATATCGAAGATACGTTAAAGGGAGGCTGTGATATAGCCGGTGCAGATGCAGTACGCGGTCTTTGCGAAGATGCTCCCGCTATCATTCGGTGGCTTGAAAAGCTCGGAACCGTTTTTACCCTGGAAAATGACGGCACCGTATCAAGACGTGCATTCGGCGGGCAGTCCCATAATCGTACCTGTTATTGCGGAGCCTCTACCGGAAAGCAGATTGTAACGGCCCTGGTCATGGAATGCAGACGGTTCGAAGGCCTCGGCCTGATTGAAAGACGCTTATGGAATGATTTTCACAGCGCTTTGATTCAAAACCAAAAATGCTATGGTGCGATTCTTTATAACGAAGCCATGCATACGCTGGAAAATGTTACTGCAGATGCCGTTGTAATGGCAACCGGCGGACAGAATGCCCTGTTTGGGAAAACCACCGGTTCCACACAATGCGATGGATATGCCGCAGGACGACTGTTCATGCAGGGTGTGGAATTAAAAAATCTGGAATTCATCCAATATCACCCGACCACGATTGAAACCGCACAGAAACACATGCTGATTTCCGAAGCGGCACGAGGGGAAGGCGGCAGACTTTATTACGAAGAAAATCAAAAGCGTGTTTACTTCATGGAAGAAAAATACGGAGAAAAGGGCAATCTGATGCCCCGGGATATTGTTTCAAAATGCATATATGAAACCGGGAAACAGGTTTATCTGGATGTGACTCATTTAGGCTTAAACACCATTCAAAAGCGTATTCCAGAGGTATACGATCTGTGCAAAAAATATCGCGGAATTGATATCAGTCTGGAAAGTATTCCGGTCACCCCGTCGGTTCATTTCTTTATGGGCGGAATTGCAGTAAAGAATAATCATGAAACCAATATTGAAAACCTTTACGCTATCGGCGAATGTGCTTCCATCTACCACGGTGCAAACCGTCTCGGCGGAAACTCCCTGCTCGCCGCAATTCACTCTGCCAGAGTTGCCGCTTCGGATATTTCCGGAAAAATATACTTAGGGAATAATGATACGCAAAACATTCCCGATTTTACGGAAGAATTAAAAGCGGAAAATGAAATACTATCCGGACTTCACAGCTCCGAAAGCCGATTCCCTGTTATGTTTGTTCGCGACATGATTGCGGAGTGTATGAAAGAAAATCTCGGAATCGTAAGAAATGAAGAACAGTTAACACATGGCATCGAGGATATTTCGTACTATCTGTCCGTAATCGATAAGATTCACTACGACAATTCCGAGATGACCTATTTTGCATACAGTCTGAAAGGACTGCTGAC
>CACZRH010000232.1 GCA_902783455.1 uncultured Lachnospiraceae bacterium
CATCACCATCATCACGACGATGAGGATGAGGACGAGCATGAGCATGAACATGAACATGAGCATCATCACCACGAGCATGGTGAGGACTGCACCTGCGGCTGTCATGACCATGAGCATCATCACCATCATCACGCAGATGAAGTATTTGACAGCATCGGTTTCGAAACACCGAAATCCTTTACGGAAGAGCAGATTGACGGAATTCTGGATGCGCTTTCCGATGAAGAGAAGTATGGATTCGTGCTTCGTTCCAAAGGCATGGTTCCTGCAAAGGACGGCGGATTCATTTACTTCGATTATGTTCCGGAAGAGAAAAATGTTCGCCCCGGTGCACCCGATGTAACCGGTAAAATCGTAGTAATCGGCTCAAAGATTAAAGAAGCGGCATTAAAAGAACTGTTCGGTCTGTAATTTTCCGGATGGATTATGATCGTGCATTATGTAAGGATATATAGGAATCGAGGGATGATATGAGACCCGTATTTGTCATAAACGGATTCTTGGAAAGCGGGAAATCCGAATTTATAAAATTTACATTACAGCAGCCTTATTTTCAGACGAAAGGAAAAACGCTTTTACTTCTTTGCGAAGAGGGAGAAGTGGAGTTTGAAGAGGAGCTTCTTGCAAAAACCAATACGGTTGTGGAAGTGATTGAAAAACAGGAAGATTTAATCGGCTCCACACTTTTAAATCTGGAAAAGAAGCATAAACCGGAAAGAATCCTGATTGAGTATAACGGCATGTGGCCGATGGACAAGTTGAAATTCCCGTGGCACTGGAAAGTCAATCAGCAGATTACGATTATCAATGCCGCAACCTGGCCGATGTATTATACCAATATGCGTTCGATGATCGGCGATATGGTCCGCAAATCCGAACTGATTATTTTCAACCGCTGTGACGGCATTAAGGAGCTTGCCTCCTATAAACGGAACATGAGGGCTCTAAACCGTGACGCGGAGATTATTTTTGAAGACAGTAACGGGGAAGTGACTGCCACCATGGAAGAGGAACTTCCGTTTGATGTTTCAAAGCCGCATATTGACTTAACGGATGCGACTTACGGAATCTGGTTTTTTGATATGCTGGATACGCCGGATCGCTATGAAGGAAAAGAAGTCAGTTTCCTTGCACATGTGGCAAAGCCAAACGGCTTCCACGAAGGATGTTTTGTTCCCGGACGTCATGCCATGACCTGCTGTGCGGAAGATATCACGTTCCTTGGTTTTATTGCCAAATATGAAAAGGCGGCGGATGTACAGGATGGTCAGTGGTATCAGGTTACTGCTGTTGTAAAGCACGAATTCTGGGAAGATTATAAGGGTGTCGGCCCCGTGCTTTATATTTCAAATATTTCTTCCGCAAAAGCTCCGAAGGAAGAAATCATTAATCTTGTTTGATTTGAAAAGTCATCGCATTAGCGATGGCTTTTTTTACGATAGAAAACCTTTGTTTTCCTTAGGATTTCGGATGGAAAAATAAGAGAAAATAATGTATAATTTTATGGAAAGTGTGAAAGGAGTATTTTATTATGCGACATTTAATGAGTCCGCTGGATTTTTCGGTGGAGGAGTTGGACGCTCTGTTCGACCTTGCCAACGACATTGAGAAGAATCCGAAGAAGTACGAGCATGCCTGTGAAGGGTTGAAACTGGCAACATGCTTCTATGAACCGAGCACGAGAACCCGTCTTTCCTTTGAAGCGGCAATGTTAAACTTAGGCGGAAAGGTATTGGGATTTTCCGATGCGAATTCTTCCTCCGCTGCAAAGGGTGAGAGTGTATCCGATACGATTCGCGTGATTTCCTGTTATGCGGATATCTGTGCGATGCGTCATCCGAAAGAAGGTGCCCCGATGGTGGCGGCTTCCAAATCCGGAATTCCCGTGATTAACGCAGGTGACGGCGGACATCAGCATCCGACACAGACTTTGACGGATTTGCTTACCATCCGTTCCATGAAAGGCCGTCTCGGAAATTTTACAATCGGACTTTGCGGGGATTTGAAATTCGGACGTACCGTGCATTCCTTAATCAACGCACTGATGCGGTATGAAGGCATTCATTTTGTATTCATCTCACCCGAAGAATTAAAGATTCCGGATTATATTACGGAGAAATTAAAAGAGGCCGGAATTACATATGAAGAAGTCATCAGCCTTGAAGACGTTATGCCGAAGCTGGATTTGCTCTATATGACCAGAGTACAGAGAGAGCGTTTCTTCAACGAAGAAGATTATGTTCGTTTGAAGGATTTTTACATCCTCACTGTGGATAAAATGGAAAAAGCAAAGGAGGATATGCTGGTTTTACATCCGCTTCCGAGAGTGAATGAAATTGCCGTGGAGGTGGACGATGATCCGAGAGCGGCGTATTTTAAACAGGCACAGTACGGAGTCTATGTAAGAATGGCACTGATTCTGACATTGCTTGAAATTGAAGTTGCGTAAAGGTTAGCCGAGTGCTTAAGACTGATATCGGGAGGACGATATGCTGAACGTAGGAAAAATCGAAGAAGGCTTTGTGCTTGACCACATTCAGGCAGGCAAGAGTCTGACACTTTATTATAATCTGGGTCTTGATAAAAAAGACTGCACCGTTGCAATGATTATGAATGCAAAGAGCGGTAAAATGGGCAAGAAGGACATTCTCAAGGTAGAATGCGACATCGATGATTTGAACATGGATATTCTTGCGGTAGTGGATCACAATATTACGGTGAATGTTGTGAAGGACGGAGAAATCGTGGAGAAGAAGGAACTGGTTCTTCCGAAGGAAATCCATAACGTATTCAAATGCAAGAATCCGAGATGTATTACCTCGATTGAGCAGGGGCTGCCTCATATTTTCGTTTTAGCGGATGAAAAAAAGGAAGTATACCGCTGCAAGTATTGCGAAGAAAAATATTCGCAGAGAGTAAAGACCGTAGTTCAATAATCATTATGCTTCGATGAAAAAAGACTTGTCTTAATGGGGGAAAGGATAAAGTTTCAGGGGGAGGTATTTATGGCTGATGCATTTGATGAAAGAGATAAAATCGTGGAATCCCTGGTGGATGATATCGAACCGGAAATCGTGGAGAAGAAGCGCTGGGTGCTTTTCGGACTGCCGTGGACCTTTACCACGTATTCCATCAATAAAGATGTTCTGACCGTCAATACCGGTTTATTCAGTAAGCAGGAAAACGATTGTTATATGTACAAAATCCAGGACGTAAAACTGAAATCAACCGTAATGCAGCGGATGTCCGGGCTCGGAGACGTGATTTGCTATACCGGTGATACGACGGACCGTGAACTGGTTTTGCAGAATATAAAAAATGCAAAAGAAGTTAAGAATTATATTCTGAAAAATTCCGAAGTGGCAAGATTAAAGAGAAGAACTCTGAATACCCTTAACATCGGTGCCGGAGAAATTTCGGATACGGATGGCGATATTTAATAGACGGAGGCAGTTGGTTCATGTTTGGAAAATCGAAATCGTCCAAGTCCATGGAGGCGGCAATACAAATAAATCAGTTAAAAAAAGAGATTGAGGAATTAAAGGCGGCACTCGCAGCGAGTGAGGCCGAGCTGAATGCCGTAAATGAAAGTACTCATCTTGGAATCTGGAAATGCTTTTATGATGAAGAAGGCAATCAGACGCATGTGATTTTTTCTGACGAATTCCGCAGAATGCTCGGTTACGACAGGGTGGAACTGCCCGATGACATTCAGGTTTTCGGCGGATTAATTCATCCGGACGAAAAAGAGGAAGTGTTTGCTTATTTCGATACCGTGGCAGGAGATAAAAGCGGACGGATGAAATATGATACCAAATACCGCCTGCTTGCAAAATCAGGAGAATATAAATGGTTTCATGCAACCGGAGAGTGCCTGCGTTTTGAAAACGGAAATCCGAAAGAATTTATCGGAACCTTTTCCGATATTGATGAACAGAAGAAGTCTGAGGCAATTATAGAACATGATTTAAGGCGGCAGAAAGCCGTTGAGCTGATGATGCTTGAAGGCAGCTGGAGCATGGATCTTACCAAATATGCCATTGATGATGTCAATTCTCCGATGGTTTTTTCGGATCAGTTTAAGAAAATTCTCGGATTTGAACCGGATTCCATGGAATTTCCGGATGTAATGCAGTCCTGGATTGTCAGAATTCATCCGGATGATGTCGGTGTTGCTTCCGCGGCAATGGCGAAGCAGTTAGCGGATTATACGGGACGTACCGTGTTTGATATGGAATACAGGGTACGGCATAAAAACGGGGAATATGTCTGGGTAAGAGCCTCCAGTTATGTGGTATGGTCATCTGACAGAAAGCCGCTTATGGCAGCAGGAACCATTCTTGACATTACCGAACAGAAACAGAACCAAGTTCGGTTTGAGGAAGAAATGGAGCCGAATATCGAATCGCTCCGTGCCGGAATTGCGGAGATTGCGGCAAATGTGGAGAAAGCCACTTATCAGATGCAGGAGGTTTCCGCAAAGCAGGAAGAAGTAACCAAAGCAGCAAGTGAGATTGAGAGCACGGTAAATGATTCCATGGAGATTATCGGAAGTATCCAGAATATTACCAGACAGACAAATTTGCTTTCCTTAAATGCTTCCATTGAGGCGGCAAGAGCCGGAGATGCCGGACGCGGTTTCTCGGTTGTAGCTTCCGAGGTTCAGCTTTTGTCGAATTCCACAAAGGAAACGACGGAGCATATTTCAGAGAAGCTTACCAATGTAAATGATTCCGTCAAAGGCATTCTTACCAAAATCAATCAGATTAGTAAAAGCATCGCGGAAGAGAATGCTGAAATGAGCACGATTAATGCAACGGTCGAAGAGCTTCATGTAGCGGCCGATGAAATAGCACAGATGGCGGAGAGCCTGTATAAATAAAGAATTCCTGTTACGGGTGATAAAAATGTCAGAAGGTATTCTTCTGACATTTGTTGATTATGCGCAGGCCGACGTAAGGAAATAATTCTGCTAACGCAGAAACGTGGGCCGCTCAGCGAGTAGGGTGCAATTGCATCTCCCCTACTCGATTGTACACGCCCTGTACCCTTATAAATAAAAGATTGAAGAGGTTTTCATGAAATACGAAGAAGTACTTGAATATCTGCAGGAAAAAGTAAATCCATCAGGCATTGTTTTAGGTCTTGATACGATGCGTGAATTATGCAAAAGAATCGGCAATCCGGAGAGGGATTTAAAGATTATCCATGTTGCCGGAACCAACGGAAAAGGAAGTGTATCTTCTTTTCTGGCGGCCGCATTGCAGGAAAACGGATACCGCGTAGGGCGCTATATTTCGCCTTCGGTTTTGGATTATCGGGAAAAAATCCAGGTCAACGGAATATATATTCCGAAAACGAAAGTAGCAGAGTATCTTGAAAGGCTTTTTGAAGTTGCAAGGCAGATGCAAAATGACGGATATGCGCATCCCACGACCTTTGAGCTTGAAACGGCCATGGCATTTTTATATCTTCGTGATAAAAAATGTGATTTTAGTATCATAGAAGTCGGAATGGGCGGTCTGGAAGATGCGACAAATGTCATTCCGGCACCGCTTCTTTGTATTCTGACTTCAATCAGTCCGGATCATCTTGGAATGATTGGAAATACGCTGGAAGAAATAGCCGCAACAAAGGCAGGGATTATTAAGGACGGCTGTGCGGTGGTTTCAGCTCCCCAGAGGGAATCCGTAAAACAGGTAATTCAAAAGGCATGTGAAGCCCTTAAAAATGTCAGAATTTCCTTTGTGGAGCGGGATAAAATTCAAAACAAGAAAAAGAGCACAGGCTGTAAATTCAGTTACGGAACATATAAGAATATCGAATTGTCCATGTCGGGTATTTTTCAGCCGGAAAATGCGGCAACTGCGCTCGAAGCGCTGGATGCGCTGATTGCTTCGGGTGTTAAGTTAAAAGAGGATAAAATAAGAGCAGGTCTTTTAAAAACGAAATGGCCGGGACGCTTTGAAATTCTCGGTAAGAAACCCGTTGTAATTGCGGACGGAGCACATAATCCGGATGCGGTTTCAAGGCTTATGGAGTCGCTGGACAATTATTTTACAAATCGCCCGATTATTTATATAATGGGAGTGTTGAAGGACAAAGCGGTAGAGGAGATTGTAAGAATCAGTGTCCCGAAAGCGGACTGTGTGATTACGCTTACACCGCCGAATCCTCAAAGATGCATGCGTGCCTTTGAACTGGCACAGATTGTAAGGGAGTATAATCCCAATGTAAGTGCGGCGGATTCCGTGGAAGAGGCTTTGGAAGAAGCCTGTCTGTTTGCGGGAAAGGACGGAGTTGTACTTGCATTCGGTTCGCTTTCCTATCTCGGAAGACTTCGGGAAGCATACGAGGTGTATGAAAAAAAGGGAACCGTTCATAAGAATGTTTAAAGAATGCCGCCTGCCGGCGGATTCGGAAGGAAATCTGAAATGGTAGATCAGGAAAAAATAAAAGAAGCGGTAAAGCTTCTCTTGGAAGGTATCGGAGAAGATCCTGAAAGAGAAGGTCTTGTTGATACGCCGGACAGAATCGCCAGGATGTATACCGAGCTGATGGCCGGGTATGAAGATACTGCCGCAAATCATTTAAGCCGTACCTTTGCTGCGGAAAATAACGAAATGGTTTTGGAGCATGATATCGTCTTTTATTCCATGTGCGAACATCATATGATGCCGTTTTTCGGGAAAGCCCATATTGCGTATATTCCGAACGGAAAAGTGGTCGGTCTTTCCAAACTGGCAAGATGCGTGGAAACCTACGCCAGAAGGCTTCAGATTCAGGAAAAAATGACCGTGCAGATTGCGGATGCCATCATGGAAGAATTGAATCCTCTCGGCGTTATGATTGTAGTGGAAGCGGAGCATCTGTGCATGACTGCGCGTGGCGTGAAAAAGCCGGGAAGTAAAACTACAACTGTAGTTACAAGAGGAGTATTCCGGGAAGATCCGGCAATGCAGGATTTATTCTTCAAACTGTTAAATCAAACAGCAAAGGATGAGGAAGCATGAGAATCGGAAATGTCGATTTTGACTTGGAGAAAAACACATATGTCATGGGAATCCTGAATGTGACACCGGATTCCTTTTCCGACGGAGGACGTTTTAACAGCGTAGATGCCGCATTAAAACATTGTGATGAAATGATTCGGGAAGGAGCTCACATTATCGATATCGGAGGCGAGTCCACCAGACCAGGATTTACACCGGTTTCCGGGGACGAGGAAATCACAAGAGTAATCCCGGTGATTGAAGCAATCAAAAAGGAATTTGACATTCCTCTTTCCGTGGATACTACCAAATCTGTTGTAGCCGAAGAAGCATTAAAAGCAGGCTGTGAGATGATTAATGACATAAACGGCTGCCGCGGAGATAAACGGATGGCGGATGTGATTGCGAAATATGATGCGTTTTGTGTTTTAATGCACAATAGGGACAATACGGATTATACCGATCTGATTCAGGATATCGTAAAGGAACTCGAAATCAGTGTGGAAACGGCAATCAAAGCAGGCGTTTCAAAGGAGAAGATTATTCTCGATCCCGGTGTGGGATTCGGAAAAACATATGAACAAAATCTCGAAGTAATCCGACAGTTGAGAACATTTAAGGAACTCGGATATCCGGTGTTACTCGGCACATCCCGGAAATCCGTAATCGGGTTAACGCTTGATCTTCCGGCGGAAGACAGGGTAGAAGGTACGATCGCCACAACCGTCATGGCTGTTATGATGGGGGCGGCTTTTATACGCGTTCACGATGTGAAGCAGAATGTCAGGGCGATTCAGATGACCCGGAAAATCCTGGGCCAGGAATGAGTGGTGGTTTTATAAATAATGCATGGGGGTGCAGATATGATGGACGAGATTATTATTTCCGGTCTGAAGATTTTTGCGTGGCACGGAGTTTATGAGGAAGAGCAGGAGAAGGGGCAGACATTTGTTATAAATGCAAAACTGCGCCTGGATACCTCCGCGGCAGGTGAAAGCGATTCCCTCGAAGACTGCGTGGACTACGGAAAAGTCTGTCTGTTTATTAATGATTTCATGAGAATCAACCGCTACAATGTTCTCGAAGCGGTAGCCAATCATCTGGCACGAAAAATCATGGTGAAATTCCCGTTAATACAAAGCATAGAATTGGAAATCGGAAAGCCGGAGGCACCGATTCCGCTTCCTTTTGACTCAGTTTCCGTAAAAGTGGAGCGAAGCTGGCATAAAACCTACATCGCTACCGGTTCAAACCTGGGAGACAGCGAAGAAATCATTCGTAATGCCTTGGAAAATCTGGATGCGGATGAAAACTGCAGGGTTTTGCGTTCCTCGAAAATGTATCGTTCCAAACCATACGGCGGAGTGGAACAGGATAATTTTTATAATTCGGTATTCTGCTTAGAAACCCTTTACAGTCCGATTGAATTATTAACCAGACTGCAGCAGGAGGAAAAAGAAGCGGGACGCGAAAGGATTGTTAGATGGGGTCCGAGAACATTGGATCTGGACATCATTTATTACGATGATCTGATTCTTGAGAGGGACCATCTAAGAATTCCTCACCGGGATATGAGCAGCAGGGATTTTGTTTTACTTCCGCTTAGTGAGATTGCACCGTATAAAAGACATCCGATTCTTGGTCTTACGACACTTGAAATGCTTGCGCGGATTAAGGAAAATTACGTGCTGACCATGAAGGAAGAAAACGAATAAAAGAGAGTGTAGATTACATGAAGAAAAAACTGTTTGCCGCAATTGATGTGGGTTCCTATGAACTCAGCATGAAAATATATGAGATTGGCGCAGGAAAGGACTGGAAACAAATCGATTATATCCGGCACCGGATCGATCTCGGAACGGAATCCTATTCCAAAGGGATTCTTTCCTATGAGCGCATGGATGAATTATGCCATGTCCTTCGGGAATTCAAGCAGATCATGGACAGCTATAAAGTCGATGATTACAAAGCGTACGGAACGTCCGCAATCCGGGAGTTAAATAATACCATTATCATTCTGGATCAGATTAAAAACCGGACGGGGCTTACGATTGAGGTACTCAGCAATTCCGAGCAGCGATTTTTGGATTACAAATCCGTGGCATCCGCAGGAGACGGATTCGAGGCCATTATCGGAAAAGGTACTGCGATTCTCGATATCGGCGGTGGCAGTATCCAGTTATCCCTGTTTGATAAGGATAAGCTTGTTACGACGCAGAATATCCGCATCGGCGTATTCCGTTTAAACGAACAACTGCGTCAGATCGGGGCAAAGCCGTCCCATACGGTTTCCCTGCTTGAAGAGATGATTAATGAGCAGCTTTCCGTTTTTAAGAAGCTTTATTTAAAGGAACGAAAAATCGTGAATCTGATTGTTGTCGACGACTATGTTTCTCCGACACTGAGCAAGCAGAAAGGAACCGATATTGGACCGCTTGGGTATTTATCCGGAAATACGTATAATGAACTTTTATCGGGGGGATTTTTTAAGGAGATGACTTCCTCCGTTACGATTTCATCGCAGATTATAAAATGTACGATGGAAATTCTGGATGCGGATTATATGTGGGTGCCGGGCGTTACCCTATGCGACGGTATCGCATACGATTATGCAGTGAATAATAAACTGATCCGGCCGCAACATGATTTTGAGCAGGATATCGTGGCCTGTGCCAAGAATATTTCCAACCGCTATCAGGGCAGTAAAAAGCGCGGAGAAGCATTGGAACAAAATGCGCTCAGCATTTTTGACGCGACCAAAAAGCTGCATGGCCTTGGAAAACGGGAG
>CACZRH010000233.1 GCA_902783455.1 uncultured Lachnospiraceae bacterium
TCCATGCCGGTCGGAATGGAAAAATATACGCCGCAGTATGTTACATTGCCGGAGGAAAATCTGGATAAGCGTATGGAATGGAAATCCTCCGATGAAAAGGTTGTTACGGTGGATGAGTATGGACGGATTACGGCACTGAAGGAAGGGGATGCGCTTATTACGGCAACGCTTCTTTGTGGTGCATCGGATGTCATTAAGGTTCATGTCTATGAACCCGAAGATGAGGATCGCGATACGCTGATTCAGTTTGAAGCGGATGAAAAGATCAAAATGAAAGCCGGACAATCCATGTATCTGGATTATACTTTTACGGAGATTAACACAAAGCCGAAGTCATTCGCAGTTGAAATAAGCTCCGGTGATGAGGAGGTTGCTACTGTTGATGCATATGGTTTGATTACTGCAGTTGCTCCCGGAACAACCGAACTTGAGATTTACGGTATCAGGGGCGGCAACAGACTTGACCGATTTTATGTGGAACTGACTGTGGAATAGAACCTGTTTCATTGAAAAAAGCCGTTTAAAAAACGGCTTTTTCAGGATTTTTGAGGGATCAAAGATGAAAAATATCAATCGAAAATTTTATGATGCGATTTGCGATTTCGAGAAAAATGAAGAGGCACAGAATGTCTTTTACGAAACTTTGTTTACCAAAACAGGAAAGGTAAATAAGGACGGGCATGAGGAAATTGTAAGAGATGTGATTCTTCGGGCATATGCCACCCTGTTTTGCGATGATATGGATCTGCCGATTGGTGCGCTGGCAGGAATCGATGAAGTCGAAGCTACAGCGGATCGTCTTTATATCGGCTCTGTAGGATTTGACCCGGATCACTGGTATCGGATGCATCATCATTTTCCTGTCATTGATGAGGATAATTATGTACGGTTTGCGGCACTTGTTATTGCGGATTTGAGAGCCGGAGATTTGCATGATGCGTTATTAAACGACGGCGATATGCTGATTGTCGGAGAAGCGGATCCTCTTCATATGACGAAAGAGCAGCGGGAGAAGCAGAAAACCTTCGTAGTAAGCCTTCCCGGGGAAGGAGGAAATGCATGAAAATTCTCCTTGTCGAAAGTGAAAAAAAATCTCTGAAAAAAACGGAGAAGATGATTCAAAATTATAAAGAGGATGCCGTAATTGCTTCTTTTGACAACAGCCCGGAAGCATTGGCCTATGCCCGGGATCATATGGTTGATGTTGCATTTCTGGATTCGAAAATACCGGAAATGGACGGAATCATTCTCGGACAGTATTTAAAGGATTTAAATCCGTTTGTGAATCTGATTTATATGACCGGTGATAAAGCGGATGCTTTTGATGCCATGGCTCTTCGGGCAAGCGGATGTTTTCTTATGCCGGTAAACGAGAGCAAAATCAAAACGGAATTAAGCGATCTTCGCTATACGGATGATCAGGCAGTAAAGAGTCGTGTTTTTGCACAGACATTCGGGAATTTTGATTTGTTTGTGGATGGAAAACCGGTGGCTTTTAAATACAGTAAGACGAAAGAAATACTGGCTGTACTCATCAATAACCGCGGTGCACAGACAACGAACGGAGAGATTATCGCCTGCCTCTGGGAAGATGAGGAAGAGTCGAAAGCTTCCTATTTAAGCAATTTAAGACAGGATTTGCAAAATACTTTAACCAGACTTGAAATCAGTGATATTCTCTTAAAACAGCGCGGAAGCATGGGGATCGCGGTGGACCGGATTGAATGCGATTTATACGACTGGCTGGAGAAGAAAAAGGAGTCCCGCTATAATTACCTGGGCGATTATATGAACCAGTACAGTTGGGCGGAATTCATGCACGCAGAGTTGGATAATATCATGTATTCCCTGGAGGATGATGAAACATAAAAGAGTTGTATGGATTATTATATGTGTAATTTTCCTGCTGGGAATGATTGGTGTGGGAATTGGGATCAATAAAACCGGTCTGATTTATTATCCGAAAACCGGTTTTTTTACGGACAGTCATACCATTGTTTTTTCTGATGTCCGGATAAAGGATAAGGATCTTTTGAAAGCGGCAAAGGGAAAAACAATTCACAGCATAACAATTGAGAACTGCGAACTGGCGATAACGGATAAAACCGTATGGCGTGAAATCGTAAATGAGGATGTTTCCGATCTTATAATTACGGGATGCAGTCTGACGGATCAGGACGTACATTATATTCTGGCAAATGCGACAAATATTACAACGCTTGATTTTGCGGATAACATGATTTCCGATGCTTCTTTCCTGGACATGGAAACGCTGGTAAACGTGAATCTTTCCGGAAATAAAATCGCGCGCATCGGGAAATATAATCTGGTAAATTTAAGGGAATTAAGAATAAATTCCAACAGGCTGAAAGATCTGGATTTTCTGGAAACAGCGGTGCATTTACAGGCTCTTTATGCAAACGACAATCAGCTTGAGTCAATTGAAGGTTTGAAAAACTGTACGATTCTGACGAAGATTCATCTGAAAGAAAATCATCTGGAAGATGTTTCGGTTTTGCAAAACTGCCAGGACATTATACGGGAACTGAATCTTGGACAGAACCGGCTGACGGATCTTTCGATGCTTGTTTCCATGCCTGATTTAACACGTGCAAATTTTGATGATAACTCAATCGATACGTTATACTTAGCATCGTCTGTAAAGTTAAAATATCTTTCGGCCAGAAACAATAAAATCGACAGCCTGACCGGAAGCTTCGAAAAATTGGAATACATTGATCTTGCCAATAATCAGTTAAGCGGTGATTTTGATCTCTCCGAATCTTCCGAATTAAGGGATGCATTTTTGGAAAACAATCATATCACGAGCCTTTATCTAAATGAGAACTCGGATTGTTTCGGGAATGTCTCCGTTTATAACAATCCGCTTTGTGTGCTGGATATCGGGTCGGAGTATACGGATTTTGACATCTATCTTTCGTATAGAGATGAGTTAAAGGAAACCCTTGAAAAGAGGTTTTGCCCGCATCTGTATCTTTTGGATTGTCCGCAGGAACTTAGAGTTCCGTATGAGGCAATCTGGAATAAGACGCTGCTGAGTTTTCCGGAACAGAATGTTGCAATTGAGAGGGTGGAAGAATTGAGGAAAGAATACTACAAAGGGGATTTTGAATAAATAATTTGAAATGAAGTAAAACAAAAGCAACCCTGAAATTCGTTTTGAATTTCAGGGTTGCACTCATTTTAATCAGTATCTTAAAAAATTCTTGTTTCCCAAACTGTTTTATAAATCTTTTTCTACTTCGAAATCCATTTCTTTATAAGTCCATACGGCACGGCCGACGGAATACTTATCCATTACTGCATGGAAATCATGGAACCACAGTTTGGCATCTGCTTTATCGGCTAAATCTATAACGCCGTATTCGCCGCAGTAAAGGGGTACATTTCGTTCTTCCGCTACACGTACTGCCTCTGCGATTAAACGCTCAAAGAAACGCTCATCCGGGCACTGATTCGGGTCTAATTCCTCGAAGCCGGCAAAAGCCTGGCATAACTGCTTATGAGAAAGCTCCTCATAGGTACGGAAGGAACTCTTGTAATGGAAACGGAAAGACGTATCCATCGAAGCAATCCAGTAAGCACCCTGGTGAGTGAACAGAAGCGGCTCGTAGCAGTGGAAATTGTATACAACCTTATCGTCGTAGGGAAGAGCAAGATCCTTTAACGCTTCGATGCTGTTGTTGTAATATCCGCCGAGCAGAATCCAGGTATCCGGTGCGTTATTGCGGATGCGCTTGATGCACTCCGTGGAAATCCGGTTCCAGGGTTCACAGTATTCCTTTTTTGTTACTTCATTTAAAATTTCGAAGGCAAGCATATCGGATTCTTTTCCATAGCGCTCGGAAAGATGTTCCCAGATTTCATAAAAGAAATTCTGATAATCTTCATTCTCGAAGAATCCGTTTTTATTATGTCCCGGGTCGAAGGAAAAGCCGACGGTACGGTGTAAATCCAGAACCATATGCAGATTGTTTTTGCGGCACTGTTCAATTGCAAAATCAATGTAGGAAAGACCGTTTCCGTGGAAGTTTAAATCATCCGTTGCAAAGAGTTCGTAATCCACCGGAACACGGACATGATCATATCCGCGTCTTTTTACTTCCGCAAAATCTTCTGCCTGAATAAAAGTATCATAGCGCTCTTTGGTGTGATCACACTGTGAGAGCCATCCTCCGAAATTAATCCCTTTTTCAAAACCTGTAAATGGTCTCATATTGTTTCCCTCATATCTTTCGAAATACTTTTTGAAAAAACCGGTTGCATCTTAAATTTCTCTATATGCAACCGGTTTAAACGCTTAATAAACTAATTATAAAGGTTTTACTGAACTTCCTCAAGTCTTACATTCTTGATATAAATGGTAGCGGTAGATCCTTTGTTACCCATGTTGAATTCCAGACGTCCGTTGTTGTCATCCTTCATATTCATACGGAAATTGTATTCGAAGGTCTGCGGTTCTGTGGTAACCGTAAACTGGGTATCCTGCAGATATCTTACCCATCCTGCGGTAGGTGCGGATACACAGGTGATTAAATCTCTTTCCTCATCTGCCCAGCAGTCAAAGGTTAATTTGTAATTATGTCCTTTAATCATCGGAAGTCCGGGCTGTACAAGCTGTACAGAGTAATCAACGGTTCCTTCCGCGTCGGTCTTGATAACCATGGTACCGTCTTCGATTGCTGCACTTCCTTCGCCGCCTTCGAATAATAAGAAGGTCCAGTCTTTTTCTTCTGCAAGATCGGTTCCCAAATCATCGGGATCGGAGAAATCCCCCATGGTGATGAAGTTGCCGGTTTCGTCTGCTTCCTTGTAATTCTTTGCAGGCTTTTCTACGTTGGTATCATATTCCGGCTTCTGATATACACGAACGTAATCGATTAAGAATTCCGCATTGTCAAAATCGGTGTTTTCATCCGGATTGCCGGGCCAGGTTCCGCCGACTGCAAGGTTCATCTGAACGAAGAAGGTCTGGTTAAAGGGAGCCGGATAAGGCTTTTCATCTTCCCCTTCCAAAGCGCTGAACCAGTCGTTAACGGTTAAATAAAGCTCATCATCGATGTACCATCTCATTTCACCCGGTTCCCATTCTACGGAATACTCATGGAAATCATCCGAGAAGGAAGGACTTGTCTTTACAACGGTTCCCTGCTGTTCTGCATGAGGCTCGCCGTAATGAACGGTTCCGTAAGCGGTTGAGGTATCGCTTCCGAGAACTTCCATGATGTCGATCTCACCGCATTTCGGCCACTGTCCGTAGTAGCTTTCATCGGTCGGCATCATCCAGATTGCAGGCCAGAGACCTTTGCCTTCGGGAACTTTTGCACGTGCAACTACTTTGCCGTACATGAAGTCTTCTTTATTCTGGGATTTGATTTTGCCGGATGTGTAGTAGTCTTTTCCGTTTTCATCCGTCGTCTTGATTGCTTTTAATACCATCATGCCATCACGTGTAAATACGTTGTCGGTCGATTCGGTATACTCCTGTAATTCCTCGTTTGTCCAGCCGGGTTCGTGAGGATCGTAGCTCCAGATACTGTCATCCATTGCGGAACCGGAGAACTCATCATGCCATAAAAGAGTGTAGCCTTCCAGCTCGGGAACTTCCACTTCTTCAACTACCTCGGACACCGGTTCCGGAGGAGTTAAAACCTCACCGCTTCCCCCGTTGCATCCGCTTAAAAGTGCGGCACATGTGGCAGAGGATATTGCAATTGCCATCAACTTCTTAAACTTTTTCATGCTTTGTAACCTCCTTGTATAACCATACTCTGTTTCCTGTCGGAATCAAAAATTACACCCTGTTTGATTCTATCAATAGTATAGAAAAAATGCAAAATGTATGATATAAAAATATTGACTATTATATCAATTTTATGACATAAAGAAATGCGGGGGAAAATATGGCGAAACCGAATCAGCAGATAGGACAGGAGTTGGTTTACAGGGAGTATATGATGCGTGAGGAAATGCTGTATCATGCACCTTACAATCCTGAGATGGAGTTCTATGAAGCGGTAAAATCGGGAGATGAAAAGACCGTGGAAAAATCGCTGAAGATTGATTTTTGTAATAAGCCGGGATTCGGAAAGCTTTCCAAAAACAATCTCCAGAGCTTTAAATATCATTTTGCAATTACCGCCGCAATGCTTGCCAGATATTGCATCGACGGGGGAATGGAACACGAACGGGCCTATATGATCAGCGATTATTATATTTCGGAAGCGGATGCGGTTTCGACCCTCAAACAAATATCCGCTCTTCATAAAAAGATGGTACGCGATTATACGAAACAGATGAAAAGCATCCGCACGAAAATGGTATATTCGCCGCATATCGTGAAATGCGTACACTATATTTACGATCATCTCCATGAAAAGATTTATCTGGAGGATTTAGCGGATGATGCAGGAATCGATCCCAGCTATTTAAGCCGGTTATTTAAGCAGGAGATGGGGATGCCGGTCAGTGAATATATTATGAGAAAGAAGGTTGAAACGGCCGCTAACATGTTAAAATATGCCGAATATACACCGACTGAGATTGCGAATATTCTGGCATTTTCGAGCCAGAGTTATTTCGTCAGTGTATTTAAAAGATATCTGGGAACAACACCCGGAAAGTACAGAAATAAATAGAATTTTTAAGGGAAGTGATTTTTCGGATTCGCCTTGACATGCCGGGCCGACCTAACTATAATACAGTTGTTATTAGATGATTCTAACAAAAGTTAAGAATAACTAACAAACGATCATGATTTGTTTTTATTCAGGAGAGATTGATGAGAACTTTAAAGGACGTGAAGGTCGGGAAAAGTGCAAAGGTTGTGAAGGTTCACGGTGAGGGCGCCATCAAGCGCAGAATCATGGATATGGGAATTACCAAGGGAGTCGAAATCCGGGTGCGTAAAGTGGCACCGTTAGGAGATCCGCTTGAATTAACGCTTCGCGGATATGAGTTATCCTTAAGAAAAGCCGATGCCGAGATGGTGGAGGTAGAAGAAGAATAGATGGAAGAGTTATCAATTGCACTGGCGGGAAATCCGAACTGCGGAAAAACGACCTTATTCAATGCACTGACCGGTTCCAATCAGTATGTCGGAAACTGGCCGGGTGTTACGGTTGAGAAAAAAGAAGGAAAAATGAAGGGGAGAGAGGGAATTATCATTACCGACCTTCCCGGCATCTATTCCTTATCTCCCTATACTCCGGAGGAAGTGGTTGCAAGAAATTATCTTGTGGGAGAACGTCCGGGTGCGATTTTAAACGTTGTAGACGGAACCAATATCGAGAGAAATCTGTATCTTACCACGCAGTTAATCGAACTTGGAATTCCGGTTGTCATCGCCGTCAATATGATGGATGTGGTGCGTAAAGCGGGAGATAAAATTGATATCGAAAAACTTTCCAAACTGATGGGGTGTAAGGTTCTTGAAATATCCGCATTAAGAAACGAAGGTATTAATGAGGCCGTGGAAGCAGCGATTGAGGTTGCAAAAGAAGGACGGCTGATTGTACCGAAACATATTTTTTCCGGTGAGGTGGAACATGCGCTGGCACATATAGAGGAGGCCTGTGTACATGATCTGCCGGATGAACAGCAAAGATGGTATGCAATTAAGATTTTTGAACGTGACGGACGCGTTTTAAAGAAACTGGAAATCCCGGAAAAAACGATTGAACATATCGAGAAAGATATTGTTTATGCCGAAACCGTTCTGGACGATGATGCCGAAAGCATTATTACGAATGAACGATATAATTATATTACATCTGTAGTCGGAAAGTGTTATGAACGCAAGAATAAGGACGGAATGACAGTATCCGATAAAATCGACCGCGTTGTAACGCACCGTATTTTCGGACTTCCTTTGTTTGCGCTGATTATGGCATTTGTTTATTTTCTTTCCATGGCTCCGTTTGCACCGGGTACGCTTTTGACGAACTGGGCAAATGAGGGACTGTTCGGGCAGGGATGGAATTTCTTCGGACGCTTCGTACCGGGTATTCCCGTATTGATGGAAAATCTGCTGATCAGAATTAACTGTGCGGAATGGCTGCGCGGTCTGATTGTAGACGGAATCATCGCCGGTGTCGGAGCGGTATTGGGATTTTTGCCGCAGCTTTTGGTATTGTTTTTCCTGCTGGCGTTTCTGGAAGCATGCGGGTATATGTCCAGAATCGCATTTATTCTCGACAAGGCATTTCGTAAATTCGGTCTTTCCGGAAAATCCTTTATTCCGATTCTGGTCGGTACCGGTTGCGGGGTTCCGGGTGTCATGGCTTCGAGAACCATTGAGAATGAAAGTGACCGCAGGATGACGGTTATGACAACAACATTTATTCCATGCGGCGCGAAGGTTCCGTTTATCGCGATGATTGCAACGTCGCTTTTCGGAGGGTCTCCTCTTATTGCAGTAAGCGCCTATTTCATGGGACTTGCCGCGATATTACTGTCGGGACTGATGCTTAAGAAAACGAAGCCGTTTGTTTCCGAGCCTTCTCCTTTTGTAATGGAGCTTCCGCCATATCATATGCCGCTCATCTCCAATGTTCTCCGTTCCATGTGGGAGAGAGGATGGTCCTTTATTAAAAAAGCAGGAACGATTATTCTTTTGTCCACCGTGCTGGTTTGGTTCTTCTCGAATTTCGGATTCTTAAACGGGCATTTCGGAATGCTTTCCGAGGAGGAAATCGGGTCTTCCATTATGGCGCAGATCGGAAACGTGTTTGCATGGATCTTTGTTCCTCTTGGTTGGGGAGACTGGAAGGCAGCGGTTGCATCCCTGACCGGACTTCTCGGAAAAGAAAATATCGTCGGAACCATGGGCGTTTTGTACGGCGGCGGAGAGATTCCCAAATATGAGGCAATCGGTGCTGCGTATTCAAGACTAACCGGGTATTCCTTCCTGGCATTTAATCTTCTCTGTGCGCCCTGTTTCGGTGCCATCGGTGCTATCCGAAGAGAGATGAACAGTTTTAAATGGACGGCATTTGCGATTGGCTGGCAGTGCGGATTTGCATATGTGATTTCACTGATGATTTATCAGTTCGGAAGTATTTTTACAGGTAACGCAAATGTTGTTGGAATTGTGATTTCCTCTCTGTTTTTACTGGCGATGATTTACATGCTGTTTATTAAAAAAACGAAAGCTTCGGTGAAATAGAAATAGTCCCGGAAGTGAAAGGGTAATTGTTATGTTTGGCTGGATTGCGGCAAATATCGGAACCATAATTGTAGGAATGGTTGTTGCAGGTGTTCTTGCAGCAATCATTTTTTCCATAGTGCGTGATAAAAAAAAGGGCAAATCCTCCTGCGGCTGCGGTTGCGAAAACTGTGCAATGAAAGGGCAGTGTCATAAAGAAGGATAGGGATTTTTTGACAACAAACCGTTTCGTGGTATAGTATATTTTTGGTGTGTAAAATCGGATACCGAAATGAAAGGGGAAGCAAATGGAAAATAAAGAGAAAATGAAAAAGATGTATGTATTCTTCGCGATTGCAGTCACTATATTTGCCGTTTTGGTGGATGGATTGCAGCTTCTGAATACGTATGTTCTGGCGCCGAAGCTTGGGATTGATGTGGAAGGCAGCAGCTGGTTTTCTTTGGTGAATATGATTATTCCGATGTATGTCATTGGATTTCCTCTTTTATTTCTCGCAATGAGTAAAAAGGAAACTCTGAAACCGGAAAAACATAAATTGAGTTTCGGAAGATATCTTCTTTGTATCCCTTTGATGGCGGGAATGATTGGTGTGGGTGCATTTGTCGGAGTAATTTTAAATATGCTTGTAACCCTTCCGTTTGGAGTAAATCCGATGAATTCCACCGCGATTTCAAAAGTCATGATGGATTCAAACCCCGTATTACGAACCATAACGGCGGGAATTCTGGCACCTGTTGTGGAGGAAATGATTTTCCGTAAATTCTTAATTGACAGAACCTATCGTTATGGGGAATGGGTGGCGATTTTTACCTCCGGAGTCATGTTTGGTCTGTTCCACGGAAATTTTGCACAATGTTTTTTTGCCGCATTAATCGGCGGTTTATTTGCATATATTTATGTGCGCACCGGACAAATCTGGTATACCATCGGACTGCATATGATTTTAAATCTTACTACCAGTGTCATTACCATGGCATTGGCGAAGCCGTATTTGTCTGTTGATCCGGAAATGCTTACGGAATATCAGCAGGTAAGCATGCAGTATTTAACAGCAGGCGGAGACCCGGCACTGGAACAGAAGCTGATGAGTCTGGCGGAGCAGATTGTTCCCAAGATGGTTCCGTATCTGCTCTGGACAGGTTTTTTGGGACAGATTTGCTTTGTCGGAATCGTATTATGGATTATCTTTCTTGTGAAGAAAAAATTCACGCTGAAGGCTGCACCGGATCAGCTTGAGAAGGGTGGAATGAAATGTGCGTGGATTAATGTCGGAATGCTTGTATTTATTATTTACTGCATCATAACGTTCGTAATGAATTATGTGATGATTGTTTCGGAGTATGGAGGACAGTTTTCAGTATAAACGTATTTGAAAACAAATTTGAATAAACGTATTAAAAAAGCGGGCAGGGCGTTCAATCGTCCCTTCCCGCTTTCATTTTTTACAGATATTTCGTTTCAGATCATATTACTGAATGTCTAAAAGTTTGTATCCGGTATCTGCTACAACCTTTTCAAATTCTTCTTTGGATATTTCGCGGTTTACTGTTACAATGGCACATTTTTCTTCGTGGCTTACTTTTCCTGCGGTAACACCATCCATTGCATCCAAAGCTTCACGCATGTGCTTTTCACACATCGGGCACATCATACCTTCAATTACCAGAGTTTTTTCCATGGCGATAACCTCCTTGATTTCTGTATTTTCGCTTATTTTCATATTTTCGTTATTGTCAGAAACCGTTTTACCTTCCGGACTTTCACTGCCTGCAGGAAGCGTTTCTTTTCCGGTGCATTCGTTGTCTGAAATGTCAGATTTGGCCGGAGCAACTTCGCGGGGATTGCTGTCCGGTTCCGTAATATCTTCCGGTTGCGGGAAGTGTACAAAATTAAGCCTCAGCGCATTGCTTACTACAAAGAAGCTGGAAAGACTCATGGCAGCAGCACCGAACATCGGATTTAAATGCCAGCCGAAGAACGGCTCAAATGCACCTGCTGCAAGCGGTATTCCGATGATGTTATAGCAAAATGCCCAGAACAGATTCTGGCGGATATTCTGAATTACTTTACGGCTTAAATGAATGGCATTTACAACGCCCATTACATCCTGTTTCATCAAAACAATTTCAGCGGCATCCATGGCAATGTCTGTTCCGGAACGCATTGCAATACCGACATCCGCTGCGGTAAGAGCGGGGGCATCATTGATTCCGTCACCGACCATAATGACTCGTTTTCCCTCGGTTTGTAAATCCCGGATTACATCCTGTTTTCCGTTTGGCAAAACCTCTGCAATTACCCTGTCAATTCCTGCTTTCTTTGCTATGGCATTAGCAGTTCGCTCATTATCTCCGGTAAGCAGAATGACTTCCAGTTTCATTTCTTTTAAAAGCTGTACGGCAGATGCAGCATCTTCTTTAAGGGGATCCGCGATGCCGATGATTCCTAAGAATTCATTTTCTGTTGCATAAAATGAAGGTGTTGCACCGGAGTTTGTAATCTGCTCCGTAATTTTAATGACTTCATCGGATTCAAGACGTTTATGGACATCTTGTGATAAAGGACAGGAGAGCAGATATTTTAAATTGCCTGCATAGAGCATGACAGATTCTGTTTCTGTATCAATCGTAATTTTTCCGCTTAATCCGTTTCCGGGATGCATTTCGAAATCCGAAAGTTTTCCGGGAGTTTTACCGGTTGCAGCAAAATAAGCACTGACCGCTTTTGCAAGAGGATGGTCGCTTCCGGATTCCAAAGTGGCTGCGAACAGAATCAGTTTTTCTTCCGTGCAGTCCATCGGGTGAATCTCTACTACACTCGGAATTCCCGATGTTATGGTACCGGTTTTATCGAGAACAACCACGTTTGCTTTTCCGGTATTTTCCAAAACCGTGGCATTTTTATATAAAATTCCTTTTTTTGCACCGACGCCGCTTCCGACCATAATGGCGACCGGAGTGGCAAGACCTAATGCGCAGGGACAGCTGATTACGAGAACCGAAACGGCATACGTAATCGCAGAAGAAAGCGGTGCACCCAGAAACATATGAATTACGGCTACGGAAATGGCAATTATGATAACGGCAGGAACGAATACTCCGGCCACCTTATCCGCAATTTTCGCTATCGGGGCTTTTGTGGCGGATGCATCATTCACCATCCGGACAATCTGTGAGAAGGAGGTTTCGTTCCCGACCTTTTGTGCCCGGCACTGCATGATTCCGCTTTGATTTATAGTAGCGGTATAAACCGTGTCGCCGATGTTCTTTTCAACCGGAATACTTTCTCCGGTTAAGGAGGATTCGTCAACAGCCGAATGACCTTCCAGAATTTCGCCGTCGGCAGGTATTTTTTCACCCGGACGTACTATGAAGATATCGCCAACTGCGAGGTTCGCTGCCGGAATGGTGATTTCTTTTCCGTTTTTTAAGATACGGGCTTTGTCGGGCGCCATATTTTCAAGGCTCTTTAAGGCATCTGTGGTGCGTCCTTTGGAATGGGCTTCCAGCATTTTGCCGACGGTAATCAGCGTAAGAATCATTGCTGCGGATTCGAAATAGAGACTGTGGAGTAAATCGTGGGCCGGTGTAAAGTCGCCGGTCAGCATTACGTTTGTCATACGAATCAAAATGACAAAGCTCCAGATAAAGGAGATGCCGGAACCCATGGCAACCAAAGTATCCATATTCGGTGCAAGATGAATGACACCCTTAAATCCGTTCACAAAGAACTTCTGATTAATCAGCATGACAATAAAAGCCAGCATCATTTGAATGATGCCGATTGCCACGGGATTAGACAAAGCAGGAGGAAGTGGCCATCCCCACATGGTGTGCCCCATGGAGCAGTACATAAGCGGTAACAAAAAACAAAGGGATGCAATCAGACGATTCCGAATCTGCACGGTTTCTACATCCTTTGATTTTTTTGCCTGATTTCCGCTTAAAGCTGCATCGTCAATAAATGCCCCGTAACCTGCATCTTCGACTGCCCGGATGACTTCTTCGGGTGTAGCGCTTCCGGCAACCGTCATGGAGTTGGTCAGCAGATTGACACTGACATCATCCACGGTATTCAGTTTTCGTACGGCAGCTTCCACCCTTGCGCTGCAGGCTGCGCAGCTCATGCCGGTAACACAATACTTTTCCATAGGTAGCCTTTCATTTTGACACATGGGGACGGGGACAATGTGTCATTTTTTCAACGTTATTTCGTTAGAGATAACTAACATATTATAGCATTTTTCGGCTTTTCAGGCAATAAAAAACCCGTCCTTTCAGACGGATTTTTGTTTGCAAAAATGATACATAAAAGGATTAACTTAAATATCCCATTACTCCGATTGCGTGTACGCCCGTGCTGACATGGCAGACAATACTGATCGGCAGGCGGTATAATTCAATGGTAGGATCCTTGAAATAATCACGGACTTCCTGAAGCCAGATTTCGCCTTCTTCGCGGGATCCGGAATAAGCAGCCTGAATGACGCTGTTTCCCTGTGAGAAACGTTTTTCACGGTCCTGTTCGATGGCATGGAGCATGATTTTATCTGCTTTTTTCATGCCGCGTTCCTTTGCGTATGAATCAAGCTTTCCGCCCTGAATCTGCAAAACGGGTTTAATATTCATAATTGTGGCGATGGTTGCGGCGGTAGCGGTAACACGTCCGCTTTTCTTTAAAAGATCCAGTGTGTTTACTGCCAGATAAATGCTGGAGTTAAAGGAATCATTCTCTAAATAGGTTTTAATCTCTTCGGCGCTCATTCCGTGATCGATCATAACCAATGCATCTAAAACGGAGCGGCGCTGTGTGATGGAGATACGCTTGTTATCCACAACCAAAACCCTGCCGTCATAATCCTGTGCCATGCCCTTTGCTGTTTCGCATGATCCGCTAAGTGCAGAGGACATCGGGATATAAATGACTTTATCGTAGGTTTCTAATAATTCATCCCACATATCCAGCAAATCACCTAAAACAGGCTGTGCGGTGGAAACGTCCGCACCATTATCCAGACGTTCGCAGAATTCTTCATAGGAACAGTTAACATCCTCCACATATTCCTCATCGTCAATCGTGAAGGGCATTTTCATCATATAAATGCCGAGTTTTTCGGCTTCTTCTTTGGTAATACTGCTGTTGGTATCGGTTGCTACTGCAATTTTCTCCATGAATTACCTCTTTTCTGATTTATAAAAAATTTTCAAAACATTAATAAATAATTTATAAAATTTTTATAAACAGATGATACTATCCGGGGGAGGGGATGTCAAGTTTTAATATAGGAATAGTAAGAAAAATGAATCAAATTTTTTTGCAAGTTTTTGAAATTCTTTCGAAAATAAAACGAAAGCAAATGAAATGGATGGGGAAAAGCTTCCAATTCGGGTTCCTAAATATTGTGTTTTATGAAAAAATATGTAAAATGGAACATTTAGAAAATTAAATGATAATATAATTTCTGCAACAAAAGTGACTATTACAGTCATTTCGGATACTTTTTCAATGGAGCTATGAATCAGAAGTTCATGTTGCGTTTCAAAACATCCTTTGTAACCCCAATCGATTCCCTCAACATATTGTTCGGAAGATACACCGGATTGGAATAGGCGGAAATACCATATATGGGATTGGAGATCTGTTTTTTTGCAAGACGAAGAGCCCGGTATAAGTGAAAATTATTTGTGACAATTCCGACGGAGGAATTTTGATCTTTGATCAGTTCTTTGGAGTAAAGAATATTTTCGGTTGTCTTGGTGGATTTGTCTTCGAGTAAAATCCGGTCTGACGAAATTCCATGTTCCGTCAGATATTTTTTCATGCCTTCCGCTTCGGAAACCGGTTCATTTACTCCTTTTCCTCCGGAGACGATACAGACGGTATCCGGGTTGGCATTTAAATATTCGACGGCCCGGTCCAGGCGGTATTGCAAAATAACGGAAGGACCGCTTTCTTTGACCTGCGCACCGAGCACAATCAGATAATCCAGTTCCTTTTCGGTGTTGTCTTTAAAATGTGAGAAAATCATAATCTGGGTAAAAAGCAGGTAGACAAGTCCGACGCAGAGAATCCCGACAGCGATGATGCGAACTGCCGGCGGGATTTTTTCAAACAGTCGAAAGACGGTCATGAGGGATAAAAGCAGGAAAAAAAACGATCCCGCAAACCAGACCATATAGAATTTACTGCCGCTGTGTATTAAAAAAATCGTAATTCCGTAAAGCAGGCAAAGGATTCCGAGTAAGAAAAAAACGGATGTTATAATGATTTGAGGAATGCTCAATTTCTTTTTCTCCATTGGTTTTAAAATCTCCGAAAATATTCCGGAATGATTCCGGTTAAAAATTCCGGAAATGATTTCTTCAAACAATCCACATCATCGATTTCCACATCGATTTTTAAAATAACGGCAAGCAAAATAGCGCTCATCGCCATTCTGTGATCATGAAAAGAAGAAAGTGCAACCGGTTCCTTAAGCGCTTCTTTTTTCGGGGCTTCGTATTCGTAAACTGTGAGAGTATCTTCGGTTTCCGTGGTCCGGATGCCTACCTTTGCAAGCTGGTCACGGATTGCCGCAACGCGATCCGATTCCTTGATGCGAAGTCTCGAGATTCCCGTAAAGGTGGTTTTTCCAAAGGAAAATGGGGCAACCATGGACATGTAGGGAACGATATCGGGAATGTCTGTGCAGTCATATGTCACTTCCGGATGTGCAGTAGAGTCTTTGATCAGTTTCAGATAATCCAAAATCGCACGGTCACCCTGTCTGGAATCGGGATTCAGATTGGTAACCCGGATATTGCTCCATTCCTGCATACAGAGTAAGAAAGCGCCGTTGCTCCAATCGCCCTCAACATGGAAATCTTCAGAAATCATTTTTGCAGCGGTGTCAGTAAGATAACCGTTTTCTTTCGGATAGAAAAAACCCCGTTCCGTGCGTACCGGACACCCGTATTTATTTAAGGCATCCAAAGTTAAATCGATATAATGAACGGATTTACATTCTCCCAAAACATGTATGCTGCAAGGGGAGGAAAAGAGCGGGAGTGCCATTAAAAGCCCCGAAATATACTGGGAAGAGACACTGCCGTCGATGATAAAATCCCCGCCTTTCAACTGACCTTTTACGTGAATGCTTCGATTGCTTTCCGATTTGCTGATGGTGATTCCCATGGGAGACAAACAGTCCGCAAGTTCCTTTAACGGACGGTCAAAGAGTCTTCCCTTCGTGGTAAATACCAGCTCCTCCACATCGCTTTTTAGTCCTTCCCGAAGCAGGTAAGCTGTGGCAACGGGAATCATGAACCGAAGTGTGGAGCCGCTTTCGTTGCAGGGGAGAAGAATGAGTGGTTCTTTTCCGTCCATGGCGTTTTTCAACGCAAGCAGGCATGCTTTGGTGGCCAAAACGTCTTCGTTATCGCCTTCTTTTTCCTTTAAACAGGCCGTATCCCCACATAAAAACCGTACAATTAATTCCCGATGATAAATTGATTTGGAGGCAGGTGCAGCGATGGTAAAATCAAATGATTTTTTCCCTGAGATTAGCATATGAATTCTTTCCCCGTTTCACACAATTTCTTTTTGAAAATTATACGATTAAATGCAGAAAAATGCTATAATAAATAATTGGTTTATTATGTGTTGATTTATTCTGCGTAATGGGGATGGTACGCAGACGGAGAATGAAGGATTAAAAGAAATGAAAAAGCTTTTCAGCGCTGAAAGAAAGGCGCTTTACTTAAGGGCACTGATGCTTGCCGTGCCCATGATGATTCAAAACGGAATTACCAACGCGGTCGGACTGGTGGACAGCATTATGGTTGGTTCACAGGGAACGGAAAGTACGGCTGCGGTGTCCATGTCCGGACAATTGATTTTTGTATTTAACTTAGCAATATTCGGCGCGTTGTCGGGACCCGGGATTTTTGGAGCACAGTATTTCGGCAACAATGACATAGAAGGTGTCAGAAAGACTTTCCGAATTAAAATCTGGGCGGCGGTTGTCTGTGTGATAGCCGGGATTTGTGCATTTTTATTCTTTGGCGATTTCTTTATCGGCCTTTATTTAAAGGGGGAATCGCAGGATATCGATCCGGCTTTGGCACTGAATTTGGCTCGGAGTTATTTAAATATCATGTTAATCGGATTCGGGCCGTTTGCCCTGACACAGGTGTATTCTTCCACACTAAGGGAAAACAACGAAAGCACCATGCCGATGATTGCAGGAATCTGCGGCGTTGTTGCGGATATTTTCTTAAACTGGGTTTTGATTTTCGGACGTTTCGGACTTCCTGCGATGGGAGTAAAAGGTGCGGCAATTGCGACGGTTATATCAAGATGTATTGAATTTGCGGTAATTGTAGTATGGAGTCATTTAAAGAGAAAAAGATTTGTATTTCTGCAGGGGATTTATAAAACCCTTTTGGTGGAAAGCAAAGTTACAATTCCGGTTTTGAAAAAAAGTGTTCCGATTCTGATCAATGAATTTTTGTGGTCGGCCGGAATCATTACGACCAATCAGCTTCTGTCCCAAAGGTCGTTTGCTGTGGTACCGGCACTCGGAATATCGGCATCATTGTGCAATCTGCTGAATGTAGTATTTGTGGCAATGGGTAGCGCGGTTGGAATCGTCATCGGACAAATGCTCGGAGCCGGAGAAACAAAGGGAATTCGGAAGAAAGCAAGTTCCCTGATGTGGTTTACGGCATTTCTGGCAATCGGACTTTCAGCGGTTTTAATTACGGTGGCACCGTTTTTCCCGAAATTTTATGATGTGGTGGATGATGTAAAATACATGGCGACCGCATTTATTACGATGACGGCATTTTTCTTCCCGCTGCAGGGATTCTTAAATGCGCAGTATTTTACAATTCGGTCCGGAGGAAAAACATTTATCACATTTTTGGCGGACAGCGGATTTACGTGGGCAATCAGCGTTTTTTCGGTATTTATGCTGATTCGGTTTACAAATTTAAATGTTTATCAGGTTTATGCAATCTATCTGGCATTAGATCTTCTGAAGGTAGTATTCGGCGCAATCATGATTCGTACGGGCATCTGGATTACAAATCTTGTAAAGGATGTCGGGAAGGATGTTTCGGAGAATCATCAGGAAGTGGATGCGACGGAAGATGCGGATGCAAATGCTTGGATCAAGGGTTAATAAATCGGGAGCAAAGAAGTGGATTATCCTTATCTTGACACAGTCATATATGATGATTTTTCGGCAATGTTAAAGGGGCGTTTGGAAACAAATGCGAAAACGGTTGCGCTTCGCTATTTTGAAGGGGAGAAAATCGTGGATATCACATATGCCGAAATGACCCGGCAGATTGCCTGCGTCTACGATTTTTTAAAATCCGAAAATCTGCTTTCCAAACACGTTGCGATTCTTTCCGAAAATCGGTATGAGTATATCGTGATCTATCTTGCGACGGTTTTAAATGCCGTAGTGGTACCGATGGATAAAGAAGCGGCGGCGGAGACGATTGCCGAAATGACGAATCGTTTTGACATCGATGCCTTTTTTGTAACAGAGAAAACAAAAGAAAAAATTGCATCTCCGGGAAAGAAACAGGCAGACATGATTGCCGGTAATATTAAGGTATTCAATATCGATACCGATTTTCCGGAAATAATAAAAAGAGAGGTTTCCACAAAGGAATTTCTTGAAGAAACAAAAGGAACGGATAAAGACCGCTTTGCGGTTTTGGCCTCCACATCCGGAACCGACGGAAGAATGAAGGGTGTGATGCTTTCGCAATATAATGTCATCACGAATATTCGCGGAACTCTGGAAAATAATATTTTAAAATCGCCGACCCTGGCCTTCCTTCCGATGAATCATACTTACGGTTTTAATCCCTGCATACTTGCAACGCTTTATAACGGAACGACGCTTTGTTTAAACACGGATGTAAAGCATCTTTTCAGGGATATCAAAGCGTTTAATCCGTTTTTCTTCGGCGCCGTACCGATGGTCATTGAGGGGATGTATGACAGCATTCTTCGAGGGGTGAAGAAGCAGAAAAAAGAAAAGTCATTTAAGAGATTATTAAAATTAAGCAATTCCTTAAGAAAGCACGGAATTGATGTAAGGCATTTGTTTTTCGGAAAAATCATCGCCCCGAATTTACGGCTGGTCGTTAACGGCGGTGCCCCGCTTCGGAAGGAATATGTCGAGAAATTCGATGAACTGGGCATCATGATTTTAAACGGATACGGACTTACGGAATGTTCTCCGACAATTGCGGTAAGCCGTGAATTCAATAATGTTGCCGGAAGCGCCGGAACCATCATGAAAAACATTGATGTAAAAATTGCGGATGACGGCGAAATTCTGGTAAAGGGTCCCTGTGTAATGCTTGGCTATTACAAGGATGAAGAGGCGACGAGGGAGTGCATGAAAGACGGATATTTTGCAACGGGCGATATCGGTCATACCGACGGAAGAGTCATCTTTGTAACCGGTCGTAAGAAGAATTTAATCATTACGGAGAACGGGAAGAATGTAGCGCCCGAGTATCTGGAAGATAAAATCTCTGCTTTTGAAGAAGTAGCAGAATGTCTTGTTGTGGCAAAGAAAATCCGAAATTCAAGCATAATCTGCGCGAAGGTATTTTTGAAAGAAAATAACCGGGATTCGGAAATTCGGTTTCAGGAGAATTTAAAGAGCTTAAATGAAAGCCTGCCATCCTACATGAGAATCACGGATTATGAAATCATGACGGAGGAGTTTGAAAAGAACAGTTCGAGAAAGATTATCCGGAAGCGGTATACGTGACGGATGATGCCTTGCCGGAAGAGGAAGGCTGAACCATAAAATTTAAAACGATTAAGAGAAATCAAAGCAATAAAAAATGGATTTCATGGATTTATAAAAGGATAAAGTAAAAGGGAAGAATCGTATGCTGGAAGTAATCAGACAGTTACTGGAAGAGGAATATCAGCTTAAGGACATAGAGCCGGAAACGGATTTTAAAAGGGATCTCGGATTAAATTCCTTTGATTTTTTAAATCTGATTTGTATTTTCGAAGAAAAATACAATGTGGAGCTGGATGAAGAAAAATACCGTAATATAAACACGATTGGGGAATTGTGCGAATATTTGGAGTCATTGGCAGGTAGTGATGCAGTTTAAAATTGCCGGAAACAAAAAAGAAGAAAAGCTTTTTTTGGCGTTTCGAAAAAAGAAATATCTAAGCGATGCAAAGTATGTGGACAATAATTATTTCATGCTGCAGGAGATTTTTGATCAAAAGCTTCATTTCGTAAACAGCATGGAGATTATTCCCGCGATGATCCTGTTGGAGGAAAACGATGCATGCCTTCAGTCCGGAAAACCGGAAGGTGATTTAAAAGCCGGAGACATACTTTGTGAAGCAGTTATTGCATATACAAAAGAACTGCCGGAATACATCCAAATTTGTTTTTTCGAAAGTCTTAAAGACTGTCCGGAAGCGGTTGAACTGCTCGTTTTAAAAGCCGGTGAGCTTGGGAAAAAACATGCATGCTCGAAAATTGTCATAGGGCTTTACGGACATGTCAATTACGGACTCGGGTTATTAAATTCGGATTATGAGTGTATGAATTCCTTTTCATCTCCCGGAAATCCGAGGTATTACAATGAGTATTTTTTAAATCTCGGATGTGAAACGATAAGGCTTAATTCATATTATACCTATTCGCCGCAACATCACCTGGATCGTTATGCGGCATTGATCCGGAAATTGAATCGAAAATATAAATTTCGCCCGTTCGATAAAAGGAAATTTGAAGAGGATTCCAAAATCTATACGGATTTGAACAATGCCTGTTTTACACAGCATAAATATTATTATCACCGGGATTACGAGGATGATTATGAAATGCTGAAGGAACTCTTTTTATTCATGAAAGAGGACTCTTTGTTTTATGCATTTGACGGAGAAAAACCGGTTGGTTTTATTCTCTGGTATCCGGACTATAATGAGCTGGCCAAACCGGGAGAAGCGTTTGGTACAAAGCATTTTTTTGTCAATAAAATAAAAGGGAAAAATATTCAGACTGCCAAAGTAATGGAATGGGGTGTGCTGGAGGAATACAGAGGTGTCGGTCTCCCGATTGCATTAACGGATCAGGTGCTTCATACCTTATCAAACTACAAATGTAGTCGTATTGAAACGTCATGGATTCTTGCAGATAATGACGATTCAAACAGTATCTGTCAGGCAATCTGCGATAAGAAATATAAGGAATATGCAGTATATGAACTGCCGATTCAATAGGAAACTAAGTTGAATTGCTAAAAGCAAAGAGGTAAAGGATGGGGGAGAATTTCAGGGAATATACATGTGATGATCCGAAAGAAATGTACGCATATCTTCGGACTTCTTCCCTGTTGTTTCCGGCATCTTCCCGGACGGAAGCGGACCGTACTATAGCCTCCCTGCCGTATCCGTTTACGGAAGAAATGCTGCTTTTATTGAAAGGATCCAATCCCTTTTTGCAGACCTATTATTATATCGAGCAGGATGGAAAATATGCATTTTTTATTGTTTATCAAAGCCGGATGAATATTATGACGCTCGGAAAATCCGAGTGGATGATGAATGTTTCGACCGTTGGCTTTCCCTGCTCGCTCAGTAACAGCGGATATATTACAAATGATCTGGCATTTCTGCTTTCCTATTGTAAGAAATTAAAGGGTGGAATTTTAATTTTGAATGTGGAAGAGCCGGTCAGAATGAAAGGCTACGGATTCGGACAGACGCTTCCAAGCTGCGTATTAAAACTGCGGAAAGAACATACCTCTGTCGAAAGCTATATTGCTTCGCTTCGAAGTCCTTACAGGAGAAGGATCAGGCTTGCGCAGAAAAAATGCGATGAGCTTGGTGTGAAATGCAGGGAATATACAAAAAAAGATTCTCCGGATCTTTATCCGCTTTATGAAAATACTTATCAAAAATCGGAATACAAACTGGAATGTTTATCAAAAAAATTCTTTGAGGAATGTGAAGGTACCAGGCTTGTTTTTACGCTGTCTGACAAAACGGTCGGATTCGTGCTGCTGTATGCGGAGGAAGAAAAACTGATTTTTGAATTTTGCGGGATGGAATATGAATCCTTTGACTGTAATGCCGATTTATATTTTTATATGCTTTTTCATATTGTGGAATTTGCCATCCGAAATAATCTGAAAACGATTGATTTCGGTCAGACATCGGAACTTACGAAAATGAAATTCGGGGCAGTTTTGGAGAAACGGTATTTTTATGCGCATCATACCAATCCCTTCTTAAACCTGTTTGCGATAGCGGGAAAGGGATTGCTTGAATACCGGTATCGGTTTCCGGATTTCAATGTGTTTCGGGAATAAATAATAAAATGTTTGCGGGAGTGTAAAGTGAACGTACTTTTATTCAGACCAAGACCGGATAAGGAAACCATCGGCTTACAGAATGTTATGATCTGTGAGCCGCTGGAACTTGAGTATATTGCGGCAAATATAGAACCGCTTGGTCATACCTGCACAATTATCGATATGATTATCGAGAAAAAAGACGTGACGTATTTCGTGAAAGAATACAATCCGGATGTGGTAGGCATTACCGGGTACATTTCGCATGTCAATATCATGAAGGATTATGCGAAAAAAGCAAAGGAAGTCAATCCTTTGATTAAGACAATCATCGGCGGAGTACACGCAGAAGTAAATCCGGGTGATTTTGAAAGTGAATATGTGGACTATATCATTCGTGCGAACGGAATAAGAACCTTTATCGATATTTTAAATTCGCTGGAAGGTAAGAATTCAAATGACGAAATCGAATGTGTTTATGCAAAAGACAGGCCGGCGCCGAAAAAAGACACGTCATTCGATTACCGTTTTCCGGCACGGGAAAAAGTCGATGCATATCGTTCGAAATATTATTATATGTTTCATCGAAACTGCAGTTTAATCAAAACCTCGTTCGGCTGTCCGTACAACTGTAAATTCTGTTTTTGCAGACAGATTATGGACGATCAGTATTTTGCGAGAAGTCTTGAAAATATTGCGGATGAACTTGAGGAAGTGAAGGAGACGGAAATCTACATTGTGGATGATGATTTCTTAGTCGGCAGACAAAGGATTCTGGATTTCTGCGACCTGCTTGAAAAACGCGATATTCATAAAAAATATTTAATATACGGCAGGGCGGATTTTATCGCCGCAAATGAAGACGTGATTAAACGCTTCAAGGAAGTAGGTCTTCGTGCAGTCATTGTCGGACTGGAAAGCTGTGACAGCAAACAGCTGGATGATTACAACAAGAGAACGAATGTGGAGATTAACGAGCGTGCCGTCGGGATTTTAAAGAAATACGATGTAGAATGCTACGGAACCTTTATTCTCGGACTTGACTGGACCTGGGCCGATTTTTCCGCATTATACAAATGGATTAAAAAGCTTGACCTGGTATTTGTAAATCTTCAGCCGTTAACGCCTCTTCGCGGTACGGATATTTATGAAAAATATAAGCCGCGTTTTATCGTACGTGAAGACGAATATGAAAAATGGGATCTGGCGCACCTCGTGGTAGAACCGGATCATATCAGTGTTCGAAAATATTACTGGTATACGATGGTTTTATATTACTTAATTACGGCGAATCCGGTCAGCTGGTGGTACATGGTTAAAAAATACGGACTTCATGATACCCTGAAACTGACGATCGGTGCCGGAAGGGTAAATACCCAGTATTGGAAAAAACTGATTAAAGGCGAGGGTTAGGGAGAATACATTGGAAAAAATTCAAAAAAAAGAAAATTTAAAAGTTCTTCTGATCAGACCGAAATATACTTCGCTTGTGGCTCATCTGGAACCGCTCGGACTTGAGTATCTTGCCGGACTGGCAAAGGATCTCGGAATAGAATGCGAGATTCATGATGAGTTTGACAGACCATGGACATTCCGGCTTAATCGGATGTGTCGCATCATTAAAAAGGGCGACTATAATTTTATCGGTTTAAACGCGAATGCCAATACGGTGGATTATATCATCAAACGTGCCCGTCAGTTAAAGGAGCGTTTTCCGGACATCACGATTATGGTTGGCGGTCCGGAAGCGGAAATGAACTATCTCGAATTCTTAACGGATGATATCGATATAGTTTATTATGACAACGGACTGAAAACATTAAAAGCTGTCTGGGAGTCAGGGCTTGACGTTAATGTAATGGACCAACAGACCGGTATCGCTTTTAAGAAAAACGGAGAATGGGTTGTAAAAGAAAAAGGCAGTCCGGTAAACGGATTTATCAATAAACCGGACCGGACGGCATTTTACAGGGGTTTAAAGAAGAATTACATTTTTATGAAGGGGAAATATGCACTTAGCAAAGCATCTTTTTCCTGTCCGTTTTCCTGCTCGTTCTGCTATTGTACGAAAATGAACAGCGGCCGTTATACTGAGCGGGATTTAGAAGAAGTATTAAACGATATCGAAGAGATTAAGCATGATAAAATCTGGTTCGTGGATGATACGTTTTTCTATCACAAGGAGCGTGTCATACAGTTCTGTGAAGAGGTCATTAAGCGCGGTATAAAGAAGGAATTCATGGCATATGCGAGAGCGGATTTTATTGCCGCCAATCCCGATATCCTGCCGCTTGCCTATCAGGCCGGGTTTCGTGATATCTTAATAGGTCTTGAAGCAATCACCGACGAACAGCTGGATGATTACAATAAACAGACTTCCAGGGATGACAATATCAATGCGATTAAGAATCTTCATGACAATAATATTGTCTGTAACGGTTTGTTTGTTATCAGTTATACGGCGACGAGAAAAGATTTTCGTAACCTTATGAAATTTATCAAAGAGAATAATCTTCTATGGGTGGTGTTCGGTATTTTTACCCCGTATAAAGGAACGGATGCTTATGATGAATACAAGGATCAGGTAATCGGGTTTAAATCATGGCGTCTGGACGGAACGCATATTACCATTAAACCAACGAACATGTCATCGTTTGAATACATGCTCCGTTACTATTGGATTCATGTGCTGACATATCCGAAGATTATGGTTCGTACGTTATTTGGAACGGGATATGATACGAAGCGTAAGGGATGGTTTTAGAGTATGACTCAGAAATACATGTTTGTGCGTGTACATTATGATAAAAGGGTTGCAAGCCTCGAGCCTTTAGGGCTGGAGTATCTGATGGCGTGTGTCAAAGCGGAAAACCGGGAAGGATTTATTTACGATGAGAGTATTGAAAGCCCGATTGGAAGAAAGTCCAGACTGATTCGTAAGGTTGATGAAAATAAGATTACCATCGTTGGCTTTTCCGTGATGTCCAATACGGCATGGTACGTTCTTGATCTGATTAAATATCTTCGCAAAAAAAGACCGGATGTTAAAATCATGGTCGGTGGTCCGGAGGTTGTGATTAATCACGAGGATTTTCTTTTGGAGGAAGTAGATTACGTTTCTTATGATAACGGACTGGATTCCTTCCGTCTTGCAATCCGAAATGATTTTGAAGTGGAGACACTGAAGAAATGCAGTGGATTTTCTTTCCGTGAGAACGGGGAGTGGGTGCAGAATTTAAAAGGTGAACCGATTTCGGATTACGGAATTCTGCCGGACAGAAGCCATTTTTATAATAACAGAAGCAAATTCAAGGTGCTTGCGAAGGGCTGCTTTTCCATGATGAAAACAGCGTTCTCCTGCCCGCAGAACTGTAAATTCTGCATCTCCCGTCAGTTTAACAGCTGTGCGTACAGAGAACGGGATATCGATGCGGTAATCGATGAAATCGTAAATCTGGACAATGATAAAATCTTTATTATTGACGATGATTTTTTAGTAAATAAGGACCGCGTAAAATACTTTTGCGAAAAGCTTCTGGAATTAAATCAGCATAAGACGATTATGATTTTTTCAAGGGCGGACAGTATTGTCAGATGTGAGGACATTATGCCGCTTATCTATAAGGCGGGTATCCGGGATATGCTGGTGGGTCTGGAGGCGGTTGAAGATACCACATTGGAAAAATATAACAAAAACTCCAGTGTCAGCATTAATAAAAAAGCGGTGAAGATTCTCCGTGATTTTAACATGGTCTGTGTCGGACTGTTTGTTATTAACTATGATTTCAAACACCGGGATTTTATGAATATTAATAAGTTTATTCGGGATGAGGGTTTAATCTGGGTGCTTTTTTCCATTCTTATTCCGTTTAAGGGAACCCCGGTTTATGAGGAAAACAAGGATAAGCTTTATCACTATAAATATCGTAGAACGGGCGGTACGAGCGTTTTAATGAAACCGGCCAATATGCCGATGCTTTTGTTTAAACTGGAATTTCATTTTCTGTATTATGTGAATTACCCGCGTATTTACTGGGCAGGACTGACACATATGTTTAATAAGCGCTACAGGAACAATTAGAGGTTGATGTGAACATTCTTCTTATAAAACCTGAGACAGTCGGAATATTCAGTTATACCTATCTTGTGGAACACGAACCGCTTGAGATGGAATATCTCTATACCGTGTTTACCGCAATGGGACATTCTGCGGTTATTTATGACAGACGATATGAACTGACGCCGATGAAGAAAAAAATCCGGGAAGTAAATCCGGATGTAATCTGTGTAACAGGATATATCACCCAGCAAAAGCTGGTATACAGATATTGTGAAGAGATTAAGTCGTATCGCCCCGACATAAAGATTATTCTGGGCGGATCCAATGTCGAGATTAATTACGAAAACTATTTCGGTTCCAAGGCAGATTATTTATATCATTTAAGCGGACTGGAAAATCAGAAGAAGCTGATTCGTTATATTGAACAGGAAAAGAATAACGGTACTACAGCTGTAGGTGAATCAGAAAAGATTCGTCCGGAAGATATCGCCGGTATCTGTTATAAAAAGGACGGAGAATGGGTGGTTAACCCAAAGGTGGTAGAATCTCCTGCTGATTTGCCCATTCCGGACAGGACCTATTTTTATAAGAATAAGAACCGTTTTCGCTATCTGTGTTTTAAGCCTCTCGCACTGGTAAAGAATTCCTACAGCTGCAGAAAGAAATGCAATTTCTGTTTCTGTACGAATCGAAACAGCGGTCGTTATGCCTGCAGAAGTGTGGAAAGCCTGGTGGATGAAATTGCATCCCTGGATGTTCCGGCCATTCACATTACCGATGATGATTTTTTAATTGACGAGGATTATCTGAAGGAATTTATCCGGCTGATTAAGGAAAAAGATATCCATAAGGAATATTTAATTTATGGCCGGGCGGACTTTATCGCACACCATGAGGAGCTGATGAAGGAACTTGCCGGAATCGGATTAAAGTTAATCATGGTCGGTCTGGAAGCAACCAGTGAAGAGGAACTGGATTCCTATAATAAAAAAGTAACCGTTTCCGAAAATGAGGAATGCATTCGTATTCTTTCCGAAAATAAAATCTTTTGTGCGGGGCTTTTTATTGTTCATCCCGGTATGACGAAGGAAGATTTTAAGAAGCTTTATGACTGGATTGCATCGCGGGATATCATCCCGACGGTTTCGGTTTTTACACCGATGCAGGGTTCTGCCATGTATAAAAATTATGAGGATAAGATGATTAACCGCGATGTGACAAAACAGGATTTGTTTCATTGTCTGCTACAGCCGGAGCATATGAGTGTGAAGCAGTTTACGAGAGAGTATCATAAATTGTCGCTACGGCTTGCATTTAAAAACCGGAAATCAGAGCTTTATTCCAAGAATAATTATTTCGGTGCTATACTGTATATCGTGAAGGTGTTGTTTATAAAACTGAGACGGCAAATAATCCTGTAAATAATAGATAATAAATGTGAAAGACACTGTACA
>CACZRH010000234.1 GCA_902783455.1 uncultured Lachnospiraceae bacterium
CAACGGCAGGAATTGATTATGAAGTTACGGGCACAGAGCCATTTCACCTGTGTGGGACAGAAGCATACGGGAAATGAGCATGGGGACGGTTTACCGTCACCCACTGATATTTATCAAATCCGATGTATACAAGAACGACGAAAGGCGAAGGAAGGAGAAATAAAATGAGAAAGATGCTAAAACGCTTTTTTACAATAGGATTGTGTTTGTTTTTTGCTTTATCCTGTTTTTCCGGTTGCGCGGGCAGGAACGGTACAACTCAATCCAAGATAGAGAACAAAGTACAAAAGACAGTTGAAAATATGACGCTGGAAGAAAAGGTCGGACAGATGATGATCCCCTCCTTCAGAATCTGGCAGGATTTAAGAGAGGAAACGAAAGACGGGGAAGAACCGGAGAAGACCAATATCACGGAATTAAACGATGAAATTCGTGCCTGTCTTGAGAAGAATCATTTCGGCGGAACCTTATTGTTTGCTCAGAATTTTAAAGATGCGGAGCAGACGTACAAATTGGTGGCCGACTTACAATCTTCCAACCAAAAAAGCAGCGATATTCCACTGTTCGTGGCTGTCGATCAGGAAGGCGGCTATGTTTCCAGAATCGGTTTCGGTACCGTCGGTATCGGAAATATGGCTATTGCAGCGACCGGGGATATTGCAAGTGCAACGGAGATGGCACAGATTCACGGAAACGAATGCAAAGCGCTTGGGATTAACATGGACTTTGCGCCGGTAATTGATGTAAACAATAATCCGGGAAATCCGGTAATCGGAGTGCGTTCATTTTCCGATGACCCAAATATGGTTTCCCAATACGGAAAATCTTTTATGGACGGCCTTGCCGGTACGGGAACCATTGCCACTCTTAAGCATTTTCCCGGACACGGAGATACAGGTACAGACTCGCATACGGGATTTCCGCTGATTGATAAGTCTTATGAAGAATTAAAAGCATTTGAACTGATCCCTTATCAGGAAGCAATCAATCACGGGGCGGAAATGATTATGACGGCTCATATTCAATATCCTCAGATTGAGAATCAGACCTATGTTTCCACATCAACGAACGAGGAAGTCTACCTGCCGGCGACCATGAGTAAGACAATACTTACGGATATTTTAAAAGGCGATATGGGCTTTGACGGAGTTATTGTAACGGATGCTCTGGATATGGGAGCGATTACCGATAATTTCGAATTCGAAGATGTAATTATGTTGTCCATAAATGCCGGTGCCGACATGATTATTCTGCCCATTGTCACCAATACCGATATCTTCGCTCAGACAGACGGAGTAGTGGATATGACCGTTCAGATGGTAAAGGACGGAAAGATTTCCGAAGAAAGAATCAATGATGCCGTAACCAGAATCCTGACACTGAAAGAAAAGTACGGTATTCTTGATCAAAACGATTTTACCGTTACCGAAGAAAAACTTAAGCAGTGCAAAGATGTCTTTGAAACTACGCAGAACCGGGATAAAACCTGGGAACTGGCGAAGAAGTCCTTGACCCTTGTTAAAAATGAGAATAATGCTTATCCTTTGCAGAATGCGGAAAATGAAAATACATTAATTCTCTTTGCAGACAGTTGCGCAAGCAGAGTAGGATACGGAGAACTTGTGAAAAACATGCTCTCGATTGAGGGAATTACCGTTATGGCAAATACCAGAGATAACAAAGAGGAATGTCTGGAAGAGGCGCAGAAAGCGGACAATGTCATTCTGATTTCCAGAGCTTATAATGAGGCTTGCCTGGATCCGGAAACCGATGATGGGTTTTCGACGGAAACATTTGATGAGATTATCAGCGCTCGCCATAAAGAAGGGAAAACGGTAATCGTGATTTCCTGCCAGCTTCCTTATGATGCTGCGCGTTTTCCCGATGCGGATGCAATGATTTTAACGTATTCTTCCAGTTCACTTCGCGAAGTACCGAATGAGTTTGGAGAGGGAAGCGGATATTCTCCGAACCTTGCGGCCGCAATAGAAGCATGCTTTAAGGGAGACGAACTTACGGGAAAACTCCCCGTAAATCTTCCTAAACTGGATAAACAATATAAACTTACGAATGAAATTTTATACGCCCGTTGATCAAATCCTATGAAATAAGCGTTGAATAAAAATGTCCATAAAAAGCAGAAATAGTGTATAATGATGAAGGAGCATTCATACTCCTTCATTTTAATTATTCAGGAGGAAAAATTTATGAAATGCAGATTTCGATGTGGATGTGGGAACGTTTTTAACGGGGATGAGAATACGATGGTTTGTCCCAAATGTCAAAAACCGCTGAATACCGCAAATTGCGGTGCAATTCAGCTTTACCGCATGGGTAGTTTTATAGGGATGGCAGTAGGAATGGGAGTATATATCGATGATATGCCGTTCGGTCATCTCGCAAACAAGGAAAGTGTTCGCCTGGTAGTACCGTACGGACCGCATAAGATTCATGTTACACATACTTCAACAAGAAATTGCAATGATCCGATTGTGGAGGTGACTCCGCAGATGCCGATAGCGTTTATGAAAGCACATTTTTCCGATATGGGATTTAAGATTACCGTGGAACCGGCAGCAGAGAAGGATATGCCGCCCGTATAGTTCCGGCGTAGTCTCTGTACAGGACTGAGCTCAAATTTTCATTTCAGAAATAATGAGAAAACGATAAAAACTGAAACGATAAAAAATTGTGTAAGGAAATTGACCATGAAAAGAAAACTTCTATC
>CACZRH010000235.1 GCA_902783455.1 uncultured Lachnospiraceae bacterium
TATTGAGAAGAATCACAAATGGATTTTCTTTGCGGGAATTGTATATATGATTCTGCTGACCGGTTTGTATATCCCGGCGAATATTATTAAGGAATCGCCTGCTGAATTCGTGGACATTCTGGATCCGCATAACCCGATGCGTTATTTACTTTATTCCTTTGTAATCGCTGTCGGTTTTTTCGGTATTTGGGCGAATGCATTCTATTTGCTTGCAGGGGAGAAGATTCAGTATATTCTGGAAAGGGTTATCGTTATTCTCTGTATGGTCGGTTCGGTCAATTATATTGCATCCGGAACGGTCTGGGGACAAATGACGCCGCTTCTTGCATATCCGGATTGTGTGGAATATGACGGTAAACGAATTATAATCAGTGTTCTTTTAAGCGTTCTGATAGCTGTTGCGGTTCCTTTTATCATGAAAAAATGGAATATTGTGATTAAACTTCTTCTTTTGGCGGAAGCAGTCATTCTGATTCTTTCCATCAGTACCAATGTGTTGAAGATTAACCGTGCATATAAAGAACTTACCTATCTCCAGAATGAAGGGACGGATGAAAATATCATTACGCTCAGTAAGAACGGAAAGAATGTAGTCTATCTGATTATGGACAGAGCTTTAGGGGAAGAGGTTCCGTTTCTGTTTCAGGAAAAACCGGAGTTATACAATACTTTCAGCGGGTTTACCTATTATCAGAATACGGTATCTTTCGGCGGTTATACAAATGCAGGTATGCCTGCAGTATATGGCGGATACGAATATACTCCGGAACATATAAATGAAAGAGCGGATGAGTCTATTGCTGAAAAACATGATGAAGCATTGAAAGTTTTGCCGGTTTTATTTGATGAAAACGATTATAATGTGACGGTGTGTGATCCGGTTTATGCCGGATATAAATGGATTCCGGATCTCTCGATTTATGATGATTATCCGGATATCAAAGCATATAACACAATCGGCAAATTTAATAAATATGTTCCGTCGGATGCGATTAATTCCGAGGAACTTTTGAAAAGAAATTTCTTTTTTCATTCCATTATGAAAATTTCTCCGCTTAGCTGGCATATCGTTTTGCTGGACGAGGGAAATTACTGTAATCCTCTTTATCTGCATTACTGGGGTGATTCCTATTATCGTAATTACGGATATGATTATACTTTTATGGAGCCGTATATGGTTTTGGATCATTTGATTGATATTACTACAATCAATGAGGAAGAAGAGGATAATTTCCTGCTTTTTTATAATTCGACACCGCATATGGCCTGCCTGTTACAGGAACCGGACTATGTTCCGAAAAAAATGGTAGATAATACGGAATATCATAAGGATGATGATGGGGTTTACCGTCTGGAAGACGGAAGAACCCTCAATATGAATACGTATTCACGCGTGGCTCATTATCACATCAATATGGCAACCCTTCTGGAAATCGGAAAATGGCTTGACTATTTAAAGGAGAATGACTGCTATGATAATACCCGTGTCATAATTGTTTCCGACCACGGAAGAGATATCGGGCAGATTGACCTGATACTGGATACTGCAGTTAATGCGGAATATTTCCTTCCGCTTTTTATGGTAAAGGATTTCGGCGAAACGGAATTTAAGACGGATGAGACTTTTATGACGAATGCGGATGCGGTTTATATGGCAACGGAGGACGTGATTGAGAATCCCGAGAATCCGTTTACGGGTAAGTCGCTTAAGAGCAGTGAGGAAGATAAAAAAGATATTAAGATTTATCTTTCTCATGCCTGCAATCCGGAAGATAATCCGGGTAATGTTTTTGTGCCGGGCGAATGGTTTACGGTGCATGATAATCCTTATGAGGTGGATAACTGGGAGTGTCTGGGGAATTGGTAATGCTGAAAAATGAAAGAATCGATTTTCTGGATGCGGCCAAGGCGTTTGGAATATATCTGGTAATACTTGGTCACATCGTTCTGATTTACTGGAAACCGTTCCGGTTTATTTTTGCATTTCATATTCCGCTGTTCTTTGTGGTTGCCGGGTTTATCTGGGGACAGAGAGAGATTCCGAAATTTACTGATTTTATAAAAAAACTGGTAAAATACTATCTGATTCCTTTACTCGTGGTTTTCTTGCTCGGAATCATCCAGTGTTTTCTTGTGCCGACGGAATCCTGTAACAGTGATTCATTCTTTACTTCCGGCACTTTGAGGGATTTGCTGGAAGGGCATTACCGGTTTTCGTATTTCGGTGCTTCCTGGTTTTTGATCTGCATGTTCTGGGCACAGCTGTTTTTCTATTTGTTGATGTATGCCCGGGAAAAAATGAAAAAATACCAGTATGTTCTGCTTTTTATTATTGTTTTGCTTCTTGCGGTTTTTTCGTTGGATATCTTTTCGTTTGTTCCTTTTATCGGGCGGCTTCCCTTAAAAATCGATTCCGCATTTATGGCGACGGTATTTATGGTTGTCGGATTCTATGCGTCAAAATTATACAGCAAATGTACAAAAACCATATTCAAAGCGGCGTGGAAAAGATATCTGCTTGCAGCGGCAATGGTGATTGCGGGCTTTACAATAGTATATTTTGTGTCATTTAAGGGAAATACCTATGTAAATCTGGCGGATGCGGTATATGCCAGGCCGGAACGATATCTGATTGGTTCTGTATCGGGAAGTTTTGCGGTAATCGGACTCGGAATTCTTTGCGAAAAAAGTAAAGTCCTTTCTTACATCGGGAAAAACACATTGATTATATTTTTAAGTCACTATGTGATTATAGTGATCATAATGCGCTTAGTGAATTGGATTTGGAAAACGGATTTTGAAGCCGGGACGATGAGGCTTGACTGGAAGTGCGTGGCAATCAGTCTTGCGGTGCTGATTTTATCGACCGGGGTAGCGGCAATCTGTAATCTGACAAAGAAAGAATTGCTTATTCAGAACGACAAAAACAGAACGGAAAATAAATAATAAATTCAGGCTTCTTTTTCAGGCATTCATTTCATAAACAAGGGATAAACCGACATGGAATGAATGCCTTATTTTATTGTATTTTTCGGCATTTTGGGTTATAATATTTTTTGGGTTTTTGTGCCCTTTTGAGAGGAATAAAAGCAATCGTTTGTAACGATTAAACAAATTGATTGATTGGTGGAACAAATGAAAAAAATCAGTGTATTGATTCCCTGTTTTAACGAAACGGAAAATGTGATTCCGATGAGTGAGGCGGTTACCGCATTGTTTGAAAACGGCGGAGAATTATCGGGCTATGATTATGAACTTGTATTTATCGATAATGCCTCTACAGACGGTACAAGAGACAAGCTGATTCAAATCTGCGAAGCAAATAAAAAAATCAAGGCGATTTTTAATGTTACGAATTTCGGACAGTTTAATTCGCCGTTCTATGGAATTTGTCAGACAACGGGAGATTGTACCGTAACGCTTTGCTGTGATTTCCAGGATCCCGTGGAACTTGTTCCGACGTTTGTAAAGGAATGGGAGAAAGGGCATAAGATTGTCAGCGGAATCAAAACATCCAGCAAGGAACCGGGAATCATTTATCTTGCCAGAAGTATTTATTATAAAATGATTCGCGGAATGTCCAGTGTGAAAATGATAGAACATTTCACCGGTTTCGGTCTGTACGATAAAACCTTCGTTGCCCTGCTTCGGGAACTCGATGACCCGATTCCTTTTATCCGCGGAATTGTGGCGGAATACGGGGACGGATTTAACCGGATTGAGATTCCGTATGAACAGCCGCAAAGAAGAGCGGGAAAAACCCATAATAATTTTTATACACTCTATGATGCTGCAATGCTTTCCTTTACGTCCTATACAAAGGTCGGATTACGGCTTGCGACTTTTTTCGGTATAGGTGTCAGCTTTATCAGCATTTTGATCGGTATTGTTTATCTGGTATTAAAACTGGTTTTCTGGGATAAATTCTCTGCGGGATATGCCCCGATTATGATCGGTGTATTTGTTCTCGGCGGTATTCAGCTTTTCTTTATCGGATTAATCGGAGAATATATTCTGAATATTAACACGCGTGTTATCAAAAGACCGATTGTGGTGGAAGAGAAACGCATAAATTTCGAGGAAGAACAAGATTAAAACAAAAAAAGATTCGAGAATGATTTGAATAACCTTGAATATGAAAAGGGATGTAACGGTTGGAGGAAATACGGTTTTGAATGATGCGATGAATCGAATTAATGACTGGTATAATACGTTTGGACCGAATCAGCGCTTTGCAGTATGGGGATGTTCCGATTTTGCGGAACAGCTCGTCTGCAATTTGAAAGAGGATCTGCATTTTGCATATATGATCGACCGGGATGAGAAAAAAGAAGGTACCGATTTTTGCGGGCTGAAGGTTCATAAACCGGATTATCTGAATCAGGACCGGGATGTCAAAATCATCATTTCCAACACTTACATGGGAACAAGGGTAAAAATAGCGAACCAACTTCAGTCCATGGGATTTGAGGAGAATAAGGATTACACCTATGCAGAGCTTGTGCTTTCGATTTACAACTGGAAAATGCATGAAAAAATCGTATCCCAGTATGTGGAAATTTCCACAACCACGCTTTGTACGCTGAATTGTAAAAACTGTACGGCATATATGCCCTATGTTACAAAAAAATATCATGTTCCGCTTCAGGAATTGCAGCAGGGGACCGATTTTTATTTTGAGAGCATCGATTATGTCGGACGGTTCCGTATTCTCGGCGGAGAACCGATGCTGTATCCGGATTTAAATGCATATCTGGAATATGTGGGAAGCAGGTATCGAAGCCGTATCGGTGAATTATGTATCGTAACAAACGGTACAATTCCGATTAAGCCTGAATTGCTGAATCTGGCCGTGAAATATGATGTTACATTTTTTGTATCCAATTATTCCAAGTCCGGTCATCCGCTGGCTACGGAAAAACATTATGAGGATTTTATAAAAGTATTAAAAGAGAATCATCTTAGGTATTATTTTTCCGATTCCCAAAAATGGTTGAGTCTCGGAAATCCCAAAGAATTCAGCAGAGATTTAAAGGATGTTACACTTCCGGAGAAATTTAATGACTGCAGACATTATTGCAGAAGCATTGTCGGGAATCGTTTATTCCTGTGTGCGACATGGGCGTTTGCCGTATTGGGCGGAGTATATACGCAATCCGTTGAACCGTTCATCGGCAAAGAAATACTTGATTTGAAAGAATTCAGTCAGGTAAACAAAGAAGAACGTTTTCATAAATGGTTTGAATATGATATTGAAATGAAACTTCCGAACGGCTATTTGGACTTTTGCAAATACTGTAACGGATTCGGCAGTAAGAATACCTGCTTTGTTCCGGTCGGAGAGCAGAAAGAACGGTAATAAGACCATCATGAAATAAGATTAAAAAATCAGACAAAATACAGACAATTAACAGATGATTAACAGGGAAGAAATACTGACCGCAGCACAATCCTATAATATTATCACTTTTGATGTTTTTGATACCCTGATTATCAGAGACGTTGAGAAACCATCGGATGTTTTTCGCCACTGTTACGGTTTTTCCGGGAAGTATTCAAGAATCATCGCAGAAGAGAGTGCGAGAAAGAAAACCGAGCGGGGGGAAATAACGCTTCGGGAGATTGAAGACCGCTTCCGGAAAAAATGCGATAAGGAAATCGAATTTGAAAAAAAGATTTGTCGCGCCAATCCGGAAATGCTTGAAGTTTATAATGAACTTCGCGGGATGGGAAAAACAGTCTATGCGATTTCCGATATGTATCTGGATGCAAAGGTTATTTCCGACATTCTCACCAACGCAGGATATCATCCGGACGGGGTTATCGTTTCTTCGGAGTTTGGCTGTTCCAAAAAAAACGGGGATCTGTTCCGGCACTTTATGAAGGAATATCAGTATCACGAGGAGGAAATCCTTCATATCGGGGATAACCGGGAATCCGATTATGAAGGGGCCGGAAAAGCCGGAATAAAGGCGATTCTGGTGCCGAAACACAAAGACTGCCTGAAATACAGGAGATTTTCTTATCGGACGGATGAACTGGATTCTTTTATCAATCACGGTCTGAACGGTATTGAGGATTCGATGCAGAGAATCGGATATGAAGTGGTTGGACCGATGGTATTAAGCTTTTGCCAGTGGGTACATAAAAAATGCATGGAGAACAATTTCGAAAGATTGTATTTTCTTGCACGCGACATGCATTTTACCTTTGATATCTATAATCGCATTTACAGGGATGATACACATTATCTGTGTGTTTCCAGAAAATCATTGCGCAATGCAAGAAATAATCCGGAAGAATTCCTTTTGTACTTAAAAGATGAGGGTGTTTACGGAAACGTTGCGGTCGTGGACACCGGATGGGTGGGAACCGCACAGGTTGAAATTGAAAAATATGCGAAGCAAATCGATGAATCGACGGATTTGGGCGGTCTCTATCTTGGAACCAATGTTGCGTTTCGCATTCGGAAAAGGTCCAAAAGAAGCTTTGCGTGTATTTATTCGTCCTTTGCCGAGCAGTTAAACTGTGAACTTTCTTCCGCGTTTTTGGAAGTACTGATCGGATCACAGGAGAGACAGGTAATTTCTTATCAAAACGGGAAACCTGTATTTAACAATGACAGTTTGGATGATTTCCACAGCGCCGTAAAAACAGGAGCCGAACAGTTTATTCTGGACTGGGTTGAAAAAAAGGACAATAAGGAGATTGATCCGAAGGATACGAAAAAACCGTTTGAGCGTTTATTTCGAAATCCGCATGCCGATGATATCGAAAAAATGGGAAATCTGCAATGTGATGATATTGAGGTTTCAAAAATCATTACTTATGGCGGAAAAGAGAAATACAAAGGGAATCATTCCGCGTGGTTGCATGATTTGAGTCTTTCTCCGTGGAAGGGCGGATTTTTTCAAAAATCATTTAAGCACTATAGATTTTTGCTTGGGATTTATCTTGCGGCAAATACCGTCAGAAACGCTTTGATTGATGTGAAACACATTAAAAGAGACCGTTTGGAATAACAGAAAAGGATATAAACACTTGGATGCAGCTTTCATAAAAATATCCGTAGTTACAGTCTGCCGGAATGCGGAATCCTGTATACGGGAAACAATCGAATCCATTCTGCAACAGGATTACAGGCAATATGAATATATCATCATTGACGGTGCGTCGGGCGATCATACCCTTGAAATAGCGGATGGTTTTTCAAAACGGTTTCAGGATAAGAAAATCGGATATCGGATTGTATCGGAACCGGACAAAGGGATTTACGATGCCATGAATAAATCTCTGAATTACGCAAAGGGGGAATGGATTTTTTTCCTGAATGCCGGGGATACCTTTTTCAATGAGACTGTACTTAGCCGGTTGTTTCATGAGAATTATGATGAATTTGATGTTGTCTACGGAAATGTTGTTCTGTATGAAAACAATCATTATAAACTCACCTATGTCGGAACGATGGAGGAACTGCGGGATAAAAGCCCGATTTGTCATCAGGGTGTGATTGTAAAAACGGATTTGTTAAGACAGTATCGTTTTTGTGTGAAATACCGTCTGGCGGCGGATTATGATTTGCTTTTGCGATTCTATCAGGATGGAAAGAAATTTAAAAAGATTGATTTGATTTTTTCTGTTTTTCCGCTTGGCGGTCTCAGTTCAAAACAGAGTTATAAATATCTTCGTGAAATGGATGCATCAAGACATGAACACGGAATTAAATGTTCGCCGCTTTGGGTTCAGAATGTTCGTTTATGGATGTTTAATGTGCTCAGGGATTTCGGCAGGTATGTGTTAAAACCGATCTTTTATTCGGAAAAACGGGGATGGTATTCGAATCCGAAAAGTTTTTTGTGATTATAAAACGGTGAGAAGAAAAAAATGAATGGTGGGGAAACGGTATGAATGAGCATATTTTAAATGTCAAAGATCCTGCGGGTGAGACGCTGGCACTGATATTAAAAAACGATTTCGATACGGAAGGGATTAATTTTTTAACACCGAATGATTATTCCCAGCAATTGGCATACATGCATCATAAGAAGGGGCATATCATACTGCCTCATGTTCATAACGAAGTCAAAAGGGAAATTTTTTATACCAAAGAAGTACTTGTAATAAAAAAGGGAAAATTAAGATGTGATTTTTATACGGATGAAAAGGAGTATCTGAAATCCGTTATTCTCAGTGACGGAGATATTATCCTGCTGGTTTCCGGCGGTCACGGATTTGAATGCCTGGAAGAAACCGTTATGGTGGAAATAAAACAGGGACCTTATGCAGGGGAAGGGGATAAAACGAGATTTGAAGGTGTAATAGAGAAGGTAATTCTGGAGGAACAGTCATGAATGAATTTATCCCTGTATGTGAACCGATGCTTGCAGGAAACGAAGTGGAATATGTTTCGGAAGCGGTGAAGACCGGCTGGATTTCATCCGGCGGCAAGTATGTGGAGAAGTTTGAAAAAGCGTTCTCGGAGTATTCCGGCTGTGAATACGGGGTGGCGGTCTGCAACGGAACCGTAGCGTTACATCTGGCCCTGACTGCATTGGGAATAGGGGAAGGCGATGAAGTGATTATTCCTTCTTTTACGATGATTGCAACGGCTTTTGCCGTTTGTTATACCGGCGCCAGACCGGTCTTTGTGGATGCGGATCCTTTCACCTGGAATATTGACGTCACTAAGATTGAGGAAAAAATAAATACGAAGACGAAAGCAATTATTCCGGTTCATATTTTCGGCAATCCCTGTGCGATGGATCAAATTTCGGAACTTGCAAAGAGATATAATCTTTTCATCGTGGAAGATGCGGCGGAGGCTCACGGAGCGGAATATAAAGGAAAAAAGACAGGATCTTTTTCGAGTATCGGATGTTTTAGTTTTTTTGCCAATAAGAATCTGACAACCGGTGAAGGCGGAATGGTTGTTACGAATGATGCCGGTTATTATGACAAATGCCGATATTACCGGAATATGTGTTTTCCGTTGAATGCACCGAGAAATTATATTCATGAGGAAATCGGATTTAATTATCGAATGAGTAATCTGCATGCGGCAATCGGATTGGCACAGACGGAAAAAGCGGATGAATATAAAAAGTTAAGAATACAAAATGCAGAAAAATATAAATTCTATCTGAAAGACTGCCCGGGAATCATTTTTCAAAAAGATGAAGCGGATTCGGTAAATGTTCACTGGATGAATGCGATTCTGATTAATCCGGAAGAATACGGTCATACCAGGGATGAACTGATGATTCATCTGAAAGAAAATAAAATCGATTCAAGACTTTTGTTTAACGGAATGCATCGTCAGCCGTCCATGCAAAAGTTTGGCTGTGATATGAAAGGGGAATATCCCGTAACCGACCGGCTGGCGGATAACGGATTGTATCTTCCGAGTGCATCTTCGCTAAGTGATGAATCAATCGAAAGAATCTGTGATGTAACAGTTGGATTTGCAAAACACAATTTGTAAAGGGAAGAAAAATGGAAGTATTTAGTGATTACGCAAAAATTTATGATGCCTTATACAAAGATAAAGACTATAAAGTAGATGTAAATTATGATTTCGTTATAGAAGATAAAGAAACCCATTTTGTGACGAGAATGAGTGAACTTCATCAGATGAGATATTATTTCAGACCGGAAATTGAAGAATTTTTAAGTCAGGAAGGTTTTGAATTAATTGCGCATTTGGATGATAAGACATTACTGGAACCGGATTTTTCATCATGGTCAACATTTTTTATCGCAAGGGCAAAATAATCCTTCCGGACTAATCCGGACGTATGTGACGAAAGGTTTTGTTATGAATGTTTTGTGGATATCCAATACCATATATCCTTCGGCTGCAGAAAAACTGGATTGTAAATCCCTGCATTCCGTTTCGTGGATTGATGCGATGGCGAATGCAATTTGCGGTGAAAAAGATTGCAATCTGGCAATTTATTTTCCGTCGTTTACCGGATCCGGATATAAAAAAAGCCGTATCGATGATATCACCTTTTATGTTACGTCGTCCGAAGAAAGCATGAAGGATGATATCGATAAAGTGATTGAAGATTTCCGGCCGGATATTATTCATGCATACGGAACCGAGCAAAAACATAATTATTATATTATCAACAAGCATAAAGAGATTCCCGTTATTATTTCGCTGCAGGGTATTATCACCGGATATATTGCGGATTATTTCGGGGGATTGAATCAAAAGGAAATCGTAAAAGCGACTACCTTCGGTGCTTTGGATTTTATTATCAGAAGAGGGGTGTTTGTTGAATACGATAAGTGGAAAAAACAAATCCCGTATGAAAAAAAGATTCTGCAAAGCAGCAGATATTTTGAAGGCAGGTCGGATTGGGATAAAGCAATTTCGCTTTCCGTCAATCCCGATGCGAAGTATTTTTATCTTCCAAGGGCAATCCGAAGCGGATTTTACCGGTATGACTGGAATCCCGATTCCCTGAATAATCATTCCATACTGATTCATCAGGGAAATGACCCGAGAAAGGGAATTCATTTCATTATCCGGGCACTGGCATTATTAAAAAATAAATATTCGGATATCACATTATATGTTCTGGGTAATTCACCGAAAACGGGAAGATGGATTAAGGGATATGAAAAGTACATATATGACCTGGTGGAAGAACTGCAGCTGTCGGATCATGTTTCTTTTTTGGGAAAACTTTCCGATGTCGGAGTCGCAGAACAACTGTCCCAAAGCGGAATTTGCGTTGTGGGATCCTCGATTGACAATGCACCGAATGCAATTGCGGAAGCCATGATTGTCGGAACCCCGGTGCTTTCCAGTTATACAGGCGGTTCTCCAAGCATGCTTGGATATGGTGACCTGGGATATTTGTATCCGTATAATGAGCCGGAACTGCTGGCATCCAGAATACAATACATGTTTGAAAATCAGGATGAAGTAATGAATAAGGCAAATGCGGCTAAAAAAGTTGCATACGAAAGACATAACATAGATACGCTGAAAGTACGACTGCTGCAGATATACGGAGAAGTATACAATGAGAATTACAATTGATTTTTCTGCGGATACCAAAATGATTTGTCAGAGGTGATTATAAAATATGGGTGATTTGGGATATCGGATTAAGTATGAAATCGGGAGACGTAAATATCTTAATAAAAGGAGTAATAACAAAAGTATGAAGGTAAATATTGTCTTTAACGAAGCGGGGTGGATTATTCATAAATTTGCGCTTTCGGTTTGCGAAGAACTGAAGAAAATGGAAATAGATGCTGCGATTAGTCAGGAATACGACGGAAGTGCGGACATCAATCATTATTTTTTCCCAAATCATGCTCCGGTTGCCAATCCACAGGTAACCTTTATGGTTACGCATGTTGATACCTCAGAGAAATTAAAGCTTATTCAAAATCAGACAGATAAAGGGGCCATCGGAATCTGTATGTCAAAAGAAACCCGGGATAAGCTGATTTCCGCCGGTGTAAGACCGGACCGGATTTGTTATATCAATCCTGCGCAGGACGGTGTTTTAAAGCCGAAAAAAGTAAAACTCGGATTTACAAACAGGGTATATAAAGATTATCGAAAAAGAGAAGAAATGATTATCGATGTTTGCAAAAATATCGATTGTAACATTTTTGAATTTGACATTATGGGAGCCGGCTGGGAATCCATTGTTGAAAGATTGAATGCAATGGGATTTGAAGTGAATTATTATCCGGAATTTGACAAAGCAAAATATAATGAGCTGATAAAAAATCTGGATTATTATTGTTATTTCGGCTTTGATGAGGGCTCCATGGGATTTCTTGATGCGCTGGCGGCGGGAATCGATACCATCGTTACACCGCAAGGCTATCATTTGGATGAAGGAATAGAAATCACTTACCCGGTCAGTACGATAGAAGATATTACCAATGCTTTGCATGAAATTGAAAAGAAGAGACATAAAGCAATCGCGTTTGCCGAAAAAAGTACATGGGAAAATTATACGAAAAAACATGTGGAAGTATGGAAATATATGCTGAATCATAAGGATGCCGGGGAAATTCTTCAAACAAGAGGCTGGTATGTTGACGGAATATACTCATTATTGTTGAGATAATCGGGATGGGTTTGCTCGTATATGCGAAATTCTATTATTAAGAACAGTTTTTATAATGTGTTATATCAGTTTCTTAATCTTCTTTTTCCCTTTATCACATCGGTGTATGTGGCCAGAATACTCGGAAAAGAAATTGTGGGAGATATATCCTATACACAGAATTATGTCGTGTATTTTGTGGCTTTTGTTTCATCCGGTCTGCCTACTTACGGAATCAGGGAAATAGCAAAAATAAGGGATCAAAGGGAAGACAGCAGTAAACTTTTTTCGGAACTGTTTTTTCTGAATGCGATTTTTACAACAATTGCGCTTGCGGCATATTTTGTTTTTATCCATGCAGGAAGAGGGCTTTATTCGGATCTTAAACTGGCTTATATTTTCGCATTACTGATTCTGCTGAACTATATCAATGTTGACTGGCTGTATACGGGAATCGAAGAATTTAAGTTTATTTCCATAAGAAGTCTGATTGTTAAAATTATACTGTTTACTTGTTTGCTGATTTTTGTCAGAAGCAAAAGTGATGTGTATAAATATGCAATTATTCTTTGTTTCGGTACGGGATTAAATTCGATTTTCAATATTCTGTATCTAAAAAAATTTGTCAGTCTTACGTTTAAAAATATTCAGTTAACAAAGCACCTTCCGATAATCGGAATTCTTGCACTCAATGTTTTTTTGGACAGCTTATATTCAAAATCGGATATTACGCTGCTTGGAATTATGAAAGATAATTCGGATGTCGGAATTTATACGTATGCATATAAACTTCCGGATATCATTATGACAACATGTGTTTCCGTTACGGCCGTTTTTTTCCCGAGGCTGGTGGAATACTATAAAGAAAACCGGGAACTGTTTCTCGATTTAATAAACAGGGGAATATCGATTATATTTTTTATCACCGTTCCGGCAACACTCGGTTATGTGGCAATCGCACCGGAACTGTTTGGTTTACTTTACGGTGAGGAGTTTATTTCAGCCGTTCCCGTAAGCCGCTTACTTTCTCTTATGATTATTATTAAATGTCTGGGAAATCTGCTGGCTTATCAGGTGATTTTCTGCACCGGCGGTGAAAAGAAGAGGGTTCCGGTATATTGTGCGGCTGCAATTTTGAACATCCTTCTGGATATCCTTCTGATTCGTATTATGGGTGCTTTCGGTGCTGCGATTGCTTCGGTTTTTACGGAAATGGCATTGAATATCAGCCTGATTATATTTGAGTATAAATACGTAAAATTTAAATTTGATATGAAAAATATCGCAAAGAGTATTCTTGCCGGTGCACTTATGTTTGCATGCGTACTGGCTTTGAAAATACCGGATATCCATGTGATTGCAAAATTAATCTTTTGTATCTCGGCGGGTGTTTTGATTTATGTTGCATGCAGCATTCTTTTGAAAAACGAAATCATCGTTTTGCTAAAAGATAAAATAAGAAGCAGAAGCCGATAGGTTTGTAACGTGAGGTCTGAATGAAGGATCATATAGAATTAAACAATAAGACAATACTTGTAACGGGAAGTCCGGGGTTTATCGGGGCAAATCTTGTAATGCGTCTGCTAAAAGA
>CACZRH010000236.1 GCA_902783455.1 uncultured Lachnospiraceae bacterium
AGGGTAAAATTAATACAGGGAAAAGGAGAGCGACTATGGATTACAGAGAACAATTTGAATTTTGGCTTGCAGATGACTATTTTGATGCGAAGACCAAGGAGGAACTCCTTGCGATTCGAAATGACGAAAAAGAAGTGGAGGATCGTTTTTATAAGGATCTGGAATTCGGTACCGGCGGCCTTCGCGGGGTAATCGGTGCCGGCAGCAACCGCATGAATATTTATACCGTAAGAAAGGCATCCCAGGGACTTGCCAATTATGTATTAAAGCATAACGGTGCAGAGAAAGGGGTTGCGATTTCTTATGACAACAGAAGAATGTCCCCTGAGTTTGCGGATGAAACGGCACTCTGCCTTGCAGCGAACGGAATTAAAACCTATGTGTTTGACGAACTTCGTCCGACTCCGGAGCTTTCCTTTGCGCTTCGTACTTTAAAGTGCATTGCGGGTGTCATGGTAACGGCCAGCCACAATCCGCCGGAATACAACGGATACAAGGTTTACTGGGAGGACGGTGCACAGGTTACTCCGCCTCATGACGTAAACATCATCGGTGAAGTAAATGCGATTACGGACTATCATACCGTAAAAACCATGGACAAAGAGGAAGCCATTGCAAAAGGCCTCTATAACGTAATCGGAAAAGAGATTGACGATTTGTACATGGAGGAATTAAAGAAACAGATTATCCATCCCGAAGTAATCGCGAAGGTAGCAGAAGAGATTAAAATTGTCTATACACCGTTCCATGGAACCGGGAATATTCCCGTTCGCCGTGTTCTTTCAGAACTCGGATTTAAGAACGTATATGTGGTTCCCGAGCAGGAACTTCCCGATCCGGATTTTACAACGCTTGATTACCCGAATCCCGAGGATCCGAAGGCATTTACCTATGCTCTTGCACTTGCAAAGGAAAAGGGTGCCGACATTGTCATGGCTACCGACCCGGATGCTGACCGTCTCGGAATCTATGCACTGGATACCAAGACCGGCGAGTATGTTCCGTTTACCGGTAACATGTCCGGTATGCTGATTGCGGAATATATTTTAAGAGAAAAAACGGCAACCAAAACCATGCCGGAGAATCCCGCACTTGTTACCACAATCGTAACCACGAATCTGGCAAAGGCAATCTGCGCAAACTACGGCGTAAAGGAAATCGAAACCTTAACCGGATTTAAGTATATCGGTGAGCAGATTAAAATCTTCGAGCAGACCGGCTGCAACAATTATGTATTCGGACTCGAGGAATCCTACGGATGTCTTGCGGGAACCCATGCAAGAGACAAGGATGCAATCGTAGCCGTTATGTGCTTATGTGAGGTTGCTTCCTTCTGTAAGGTAAACGGAATCACCTTATGGGATATGATGATTGACGTTTACGAAAAATACGGATATTACAAGGAAACCCAGTATGCGATTTCCAAGAAGGGTAAGGAAGGACTGGAAGAAATCGCTGCAATGATGGAGAAACTCCGTACCAATCCGCCCACGGAATTCGGTGCATGGAAAGTACGTGAATTCAGGGATTACAAGAAAGATTACAGAAAGAATTATGAATCCGGTGAAGAAGGCACAACCGGTCTTCCTTCCTCGAATGTTTTATACTTTGACTTAACCGATGATGCATGGTGCTGCGCGCGTCCTTCCGGAACGGAACCCAAGATTAAATTCTATATGGGAATCAAGGGAAAGAATCTGGAAGATGCAGCTGCACAGCTGGATGCATTAACCGAAGCTTTAAAGAGCAAAATCTGATGAAAATTCCTGCCGTAAAATCCGATGTTTTTTTCATCGGATTTCGGCGGGCGTGAGTCCAAACAGGGTCGAAGCGATATGAGCATAAAGCAAAGAATTAATCAGACAAAAAGATATTATAAGAAAAACGGATTTGCCAAAACCGCAGTTGCCGTGACGGAGCGTGTTTTCACAAAAGAAAATCCGGGGTTATCCTATGTGTCCGCAACCGGAGATGAGCTGGAAAAACAGCTGGATAATAACTTAACGGACGGACCGAAAATCAGTGTTTTGGTTCCGGCATACGAGACGAAGGAAAAATATTTTATCGAGTTAATCGACTGCATGCTTCGACAGACTTATCAAAACTGGGAGTTAATCATTGCGGATGCTTCCGAGGATAATCATCTTTCCAAACTGGTCATTGAGGATGAGCGAATCCATTATGTCAGCCTGAAGAGAAACAGGGGGATTGCCGAGAATACCAACGAAGCATTGAAGGAAGCGACAGGAGATTATATCGGACTTCTGGACCATGATGACGTATTAACCAGGGACTGCCTTTTCTGGGTGGCAAGAGCAATTGCCAAGTATTCGCCTGCGTTTGTCTATACGGATGAGGATAAGGCGGATGAAAAATTATATAAATTCTTTGAGCCGAACCGGAAGAAAAAGCTGAATCTGGATTTGCTGCTTACGAATAATTATATCTGCCATTTTCTTGTTCTGCGTGCGGATTTATTAAAGAAACTGAAGCTGCGTGCGGCATACGACGGAAGCCAGGATTATGATCTGGTACTTCGTGCCACCGATTATGCGATTATGAATGAAGAGCAGGTGGTTCATATCCCGAAGATTCTCTATCACTGGAGAGTATCCGATCAATCTACCGCAATCAATACGGATTCAAAGAGCTATGCGTATGTGAACGGGAAGAAGGCGATAGAAGATTTCTGTAAATCCAAGGGCTGGGAGGTTGTTGTAAATGATTTGCCACATCTGGGATTCTATCAGATTTATTATTATCCGGATATTTTTGCAAACAGAAGCGAGGTCGGTGCTGTTGCGGGACCGCTTTATACACTCGGAAGAATCAGCGGCGGCGCCATGCAGAAGGACGGGACTTTATTTTATAAAAATCTTCCCGTCGGATATTCCGGTTATCTTCACCGCGCGGCGCTTCAGCAGGAGGTTCCGGTCGGTGATGTCCGTAACATGAAGGTGCGGAAAGAACTGCAGCCGCTGTTTGATGAAATCGTGGGAGATGTAAGCAAATTAACGAAAGAACAGGCATTGAACAAAAGCCTGATCTTTTGTGAAAGGATCCGGGATGAGGGCTATATCATCGTCTATGATCCGGCACAGAAGAAGGGTTAGAAATGGCACAGATATCCATTGTCATACCGAATTACAACGGAAGTGAATATTTGAAGGGGTGCCTGGATTCGCTGCAGAATCAGACCATGCAGGATTTTGATGTTTACGTGGTGGATGATGCGTCCACTGAGCCGAGTCAGAAATCACTGGTGTATTCCTATCCGCGTGCGCACTATATTGAGCGAAGCGTAAACGGCGGATTTTCCGCCGCGGTAAATGACGGCATTAAGGCAAGCAAAGCGCCTTTTATCATTCTTTTAAACAACGATACCACCGTGGCGAGCGATTTTGTGGAGAAGCTGTATCGTGCAATCGAGCCCAGACCCAGTTGTTTTTCGGCGCAGGCGAAGCTTGTGAATATGTATAATCAGACGCTGATTGATGATGCGGGAGATTTTTATTCCACGCTCGGCTGGGCATTTGCCAGGGGAAAGGGCAGAAGCGTTGCGGATTTTATTTTCCGAAGCAATGTTTTTGCGGCCTGTGCGGGTGCAGCGATTTACAGAAGGGAAGGATTCGAGCAGTTCGGTCTTTTTGACGAGAATCATTTCTGTTATTTAGAGGATATCGATATCGGCTATCGTGCGAAACTGTACGGCTTTTATAATTTTTACGAACCGACCGCCATCTGTTATCACGCGGGGAGTGCAAGCTCCGGTTCGCAGTATAACGAATTTAAGGTCCGGCTTTCCTCGCGAAATTCGATTTATTTAGCATATAAAAACCAGCTTCCGTGGCAGAAATTCATAAATGCTCCGATGATGTGGCTTGGCAGAATGATTAAGCGGTCGTTTTTTGCAAAGAAAGGTCTTCTGGATGCGTATAATCAGGGGATTCGTGAAGGCAAAGATTTTATAAAAACCGAAGAAGCGATGAAGCACAAAATAAATTTTACGCCCAAAATGATGTCCCGCTCGTTTGAAATTCAGTGGGAAATGATTGTGGGAACTTTGAGAAGAGTTTTTAATTTTTAGGAGTGTACTGTTTTGATTAAAGATAATCAGACGTATTTTAATCGTCTTCATGTCATCTTAGATGCCATGATTACGGTCGTTTCCTATATTGCGGCATGGTATATCCGAATCATCCTTTTTGCCGAACCGGGAAAGGGTGTTCTGCCCATGGAGACTTACCTTTCGGCGCTGTATTTTATTGTGCCCGGTTATGTCATGCTGTATCTTATGCTGCACTTATACCGTTCCAAGCGGTTTTCTTCTCCGTGGAAAGAAGTCGTGGATGTGGTCAGAGCCAATATTCTGGGACTGGTTTTGTTCTTCGTGGCATTGTACATCGTCAACGAGCCGAACTTCTCGCGTTCGATGATTTTTGTATTCTTCGGAATCAATACATTCTTAATGATTCTGGCCCGTAATGTTTTAAGGATCGCGCTTCGGTCCATCCGCAAGCGCGGACTGAATATCAAGCACATTCTTTTGGTCGGTTATTCCAGGGCAACGGAGCAGTATATTGACAGACTTTTGGCAAACCCTGAGTGGGGTTATATGGTCTGCGGTATTCTGGATGACAGAATTCCCGCCGGCACTTTATACCGCAATATAAAAGTACTGGGCGGAATCGGTAATCTTCAGTACATATTACCGGAGAATAAAATGGACGAAATCGGAATTACACTGTCCCTGTCGGATTACGACAAGTTGGAGGAACTTGTAAATCTTTGTGAAAAATTCGGTGTCCATACCAAATTTATCCCGGATTATAATTCCGTCATCCCGTCCAATCCCTATACCGAGGATTTACTGGGGCTTCCGGTCATCAACATCAGAAGAGTGCCGTTAACCAATACCTTTAATCTTGTGGTAAAAAGAATTGTGGATATTATCGGTTCTTTGGTTGCAATTGTGATTTTCTCACCTGTTATGCTGGTCGCGGCAATTGCCATCAAAGCAGGAGACAAAGGGGAAGTTATTTTCAAGCAGACCCGTGTCGGCTTGCATAATAAGGAATTCGAGATGTATAAATTCCGTACGATGCGAAAGCAGACGGAGGAGGATGAAGCAAAAGCATGGACGGTCAAGGATGACGAGAGAGTTACCAAATTCGGTAAATTCTTAAGAAGAACGTCATTGGATGAAATTCCGCAGTTTTTTAACATCCTGAAAGGGGATATGTCCCTTGTGGGACCGCGTCCCGAGCGTCCGCAGTGGGTGGAAAAATTCAAGGAAGAAATCCCCAGATACATGATCAAACACCAGGTTCGTCCGGGACTTACCGGCTGGGCACAGGTAAACGGTTACCGCGGCGATACATCCATTCGCAAGCGTATCGAATATGATATCTATTACATTGAAAACTGGAGTTTTACGTTTGATATTAAGATTATGTTTCTGACGGTTTTCAAAGGATTTATTAATAAAAATGCATATTAGAAACCGTTTTTTTACGAAAGTCTTATGTAACTTTACATATTTACAGTAAAAAAAAAGGGTAGTAGAATAAGTGAGTATGTGTTCAGGTTCGGTAATGTTTTTCAGACTATGGGAGGATGATTTATAATGGCATCGGGTTCCGGATCAAAGAAGAAAAGACCGCCGAAAAGGCGTTTTAAGAAAAGAAAAATAGCATTGCTTGTTGTAGAACTTCTGGTTCTGGTTGTAGCGATTGTTGCGCTGGTTATCGTAATTAAGACCACCAACAAAAAGACCGGTATCAAGAATTTTGAGCTGAATTCCGAAGATATTTCCGTCAATACCGGTGTAAAGGAAGTTTACGAGACGAATGAAAAGCTTGCAAATCATACGGAAATAGCATTATTCGGTGTGGATAACCGTGATAAGAAAGCAGACAGTACCGCGCTTTCCAAGTCAAGCCGTACCGATACCATCATGATTTGCTCCATCAATGAGGATACGAAAGAAATCAAACTGGCAAGTGTTTACCGTGACACTTACTTAAATGTCGGAAACGATACTTACAATAAGTGTAATTCCGCATATGCCATGGGTGGATATGAACAGGCCATCAACATGTTAAACATGAACCTGGATTTAAATATTACCAGCTTCATCACGGTTGGTTTCCAGGGTGTAATCAGTGCCGTTGATGCGGTAGGCGGTGTTGACATTAATGTTACGGATGCGGAAATTCCTCATCTGAACAACTATCAGGCTTCCATTTATGCGACGGAAGAGGATCCTCATAAGCTGATTACGGATTATACCCCCGTAACCCAGCCCGGAATGCAGACCTTAAACGGTCAGCAGGCATTGGCTTACTGCCGAATCCGTTATATCGGAAATGACTTCCAGCGTACTGAGCGTCAGAGAGCCGTATTACAGCAGATTCTGCTTAAGGCACAGAAGTTAAATCCGACACAGTTAAATTCGCTTACGACAGAGGTATTTCCTTTGGTTGCTACCAATCTTCACTTTGAGGACATTGTGGCAAGGGTTTCCGCAATCGGCGACTATAAGATTGTGGATACCACGGGATTCCCGTTTGATGACGGTCTGACGACCGGAATGATCGGTTCCAAGGGAAGCTGCGTTGTTCCGATTGATTTGGAAAGCAATGTAATCGAACTGCATAAATTCTTATATCCGGAAGTAGAATATACACCGTCCGCGGATGTTCAGGCGTACAGTGAAAAAATACATTCGGATACGAAATCCTATGTCGGCCGGTAATAAAAAAGAATTGCAAACAGTATAAAAAAAAGGTTAAAATGAAGAGGATTGCGAGAGTAATCCTCTTTCTATATGTGCTCGTCCACGTAAGGAAATTATTCTGCTTACGCAGAAACGTGGCCGGCACGCGAGCAGGGTGCGATAAATCTTCCCTGCTCGATGTGCATGGTGCACGCCTGTATGCCCAATGAATTTGGTGAGGGACTATGGAACGTAAAACGGTGGATGTCATCATCCCAACCTATAAACCGAATAAAGAGTTTTTAAAGCTGATTGAAAAACTGGAACACCAGACGTATCCGGTGAATCAGATTATCATCATTAATACCGAGGAAAAATATTTTTCCTCTCTTTCCTATGGTCACCAGTTTGAGAGGGAGCATAATGTTTCCATTACCCATATCTCGAAAATGGAATTTGACCATGGCCATACCAGAAGGGAAGCGGTGGCAAAATCCAAGGCAGATTTGTTTATCTGTATGACGGATGATGCCATGCCGAAAAACAGCACCATGGTGGAACAGCTTTTGGCACCGATTCTCGAGGATAAGGCGGATTTTTCCTATGCCAGACAGCTTCCCCGTGAGAATGCCGGCGTGATAGAGGGATTTACCAGGCATTTTAATTATCCGAAGGAAAGCAGGATAAAATCCATCGGAGATTTAAATTCGCTTGGAATTAAGACCTATTTCTTTTCGAATGTCTGCGCCGCATACAGACGGGATCTATACGATGAGCTTGGAGGATTCGTGGACTATACGCTCTTTAACGAGGATATGCTTTTTGCGGCAAAGGCTGTTCAGGCGGGCTATCGGATTGCGTACGTCGCAGAGGCGGAAGTCATTCATTCCCACCATTATACCAATAAGGAGCAGTTTCACAGGAACTTCGATCTCGGGGTATCCCAGGCGGAGCATCCGGAGGTGTTTGATGCGGTTCCGTCAACGAAAGAGGGAAAAAAGCTGGTGAAAAAAACCCTGCAGTATTTAAGGGTAAAGAAACAGTTTTTCCGGATTCCGGGATTCTTAATTACCTGCGGATATAAGTATGCAGGCTATAAACTCGGACGAAGGTATGAAAAACTTCCGGAAAAATGGGTTTTGAAATTTACCACAAACAGGGAATACTGGCTGAAAAAAAATATAAGAAATGCCACTTCCGCAATCGATCCCTACAGTGGTTACGGGATTTCGCCGGAAGAAAGGAAAAACAGAATTCAGAAATCGTGATAGAATATTCGCAGAATTAACACTATTTTTTCACAAAGCATATGTAAGATGCAAGGATGTAAAGGGAATTTTTATTGGTACCGTTTAGAAATCGCGGTACGAAGAAGGAGATGGGATTTATGAGTGAAAATGAAAACATCAATGGAAACGGTGCAGGAAACGGACAGGAAATATCCTACAGCCATTCACAGGTTCAGGTAACCATGCCGGCTCCGGAGAGACATCAGACGGTAACTTATGTGGATTCGGTAAGTACGGCAAACCGTTACGTAAATAATGAGTATATGGGAACAGCGCAGCCTCAACCGGCAGCAGCGCAGCCTCAGGCAGCAGTACAGCCCCAGGCAACAGTACAGCCTCAGGCAGCAGCACAGTCCCAGGCGGCAGCACAGCCTCAGCCACAGCCCGTGGTACAGCAGACAAGACCGGTGCAGCCGCAGGTGCAGTCAGTACAGTCGCAGCCGGTAATTCAACAGACCAGAACGGTACAGCCGCAGGTAGCTGCTCAGTCGGTACGGGTACAGCCGCAGCCCCAGTCGGCAGCGCAGCCGCAGACAAATACGCAACCACAGCCTTCAACCATGCAGTCACAAGCGCCGGCAGCAAAGACGGAAACACAGACCGCGAATCAGCCGGCAGATGATAAAAAAGAATCGAAAAAGAAGAAACAACCGAACTTCTTTGTAAGACTGTTAACCGCAGCAGCCTGTGGTCTGGTATTCGGTGTGATTGCCGGTTTGGTAATTCTTCTGATGATTCGTCTGATTCCGAACCGTTTAATCGGATCGGGTAATCCGACAAGCGAGAATCCGAGCGTTGTATTTTCGGAACCGGATTCCGTACCGGATACTTCGGAAATTCCTTCCGAAGCAGCGGTTCTTGTTTCAGGCAATAACAGCGGGAAAATTACGGCAACCGCCGTTACAACGGATATGACGGTTCCGGAGGTTGCGAAAGAATGTATGCCGGCCATTGTAATTATTAATACACTGGTGGATTATAATTATTACGGTTATGTGCAGGAGGTTCCTGCCAGCGGTACCGGAGTTATTGTCGGTATGAATGAGGAGGATTTATTTATTGCAACCAACTATCACGTAGTGGAAGGGGCAAAGGAAATTAAGGTACAATTTTGTGATTCCTCTACAGCCGGTGCGGAAGTGAAGGGTAAGAAGGTAGCCGCTGACCTGGCGGTAATTACCATTGATTTAGAGTCTCTCGGAGACAAAACAAAGGAAGCCATTAAGCTTGCAAAAGTCGGAGATTCCGACAGCCTTGTGGTTGGGGAATCCTGTGTTGCCATCGGTAATGCATTGGGATACGGGCAATCCGTAACATATGGTGTTATTTCCGCACTCGATCGTGAAGTAACAACGGAAAAAGGTGAAAAAGGACGCTTTATTCAGACGGATGCAGCAATTAACCCCGGAAACTCCGGTGGTGCGCTGCTGAATATGAGAGGTGAATTAATCGGAATTAACTCCAATAAACTTGGCGGAAGTGTTGTGGAAGGTATGGGGTATGCGATTCCCATTAATACGGCCCGTCCGATTATTCAGAGTCTGATTGACAAGCAGGAGCTTCAGGAATTGCCGGAAGAACAACAGTCTTACTTCGGCGTTTCCGGTGCAACGGTGAAAGGCGGTCTTACCACATCCTCCGGTACCGTGATTCCGGAAGGTATTTATGTAACAAACGTGGTACCGGGAAGTCCCGCTGAACAGGCCGGAATTCAAAAAGGTGATATTATTACCGAGTTTGAAGGAGAATCCGTGGTATCAACGGCCGAACTGATTGCGCATCTTGCGGCATATCCGTCCGGTGCGGAGGTTACCATTACATACCGTCGTCTGGAGAATAATGTTTTTGTAACGCATGATGCGAAAGTAAAACTGGAGTCCAAGAGTGCTCAGGGGACAAGATAAATAATAAGAAAACGGAAAGAAAACAATGGATTATAACAACGACAACAACAATAATGACAATAACAACAATTATGAGGAAGTCTGTGCTGTCTGCCGTCGTACGGAAAGTGTAGCAGGAAAGATGATTGAGATGCAGAAAGGATTCTGTATCTGTAAAGACTGTCTTCAGAAATCATTCGACATGATTAATGAAATGTCTCAGAACGGTCAGCTGGACGATTTGAGTAAAATGATGCAGGGAATGAATCTTTCGGATTTATCCGGAATTCCCGGAATGCCGGATATTCGGAAAAATGAACCGAAAGATGAAACATTGCCAGGAAACGAAGAAGCTTCCGATGATAAAGAAGAGAAAAAGGATGATAGAAAAGATGATAAGAAGGATGAGAAAAAATCCTCTGCCACTCCTTTGTTCTTAAATCTGGGAAGCATTTTCGGCGGTCAGAATCCGAATCTGGAAAGAACCAGAATTCGTAAGAAAGAACGTAAGGAAGATGATCCGCCCCTGATTGACATTAAAAAAGTTCCACCACCTCACAAAATTAAGGCAATGCTGGATGAGTATATTATCGGGCAGGAACAGGCGAAAAAAATCATTTCCGTTGCGGTTTACAACCACTATAAAAGGGTTGCAACCAAGACCATGGATGAAATCGAAATCGAGAAATCCAATATTCTTATGCTCGGTCCTACCGGGTGCGGAAAGACCTATCTGGTAAAAACGCTTGCCAAATTACTGGATGTGCCCCTTGCAATCGCAGATGCGACTTCTCTGACGGAAGCGGGGTATATCGGTGATGATATCGAAAGTGTATTAAGCAAGCTTCTGATGGCTGCCGAGAATGATGTGGACCGTGCGGAATGCGGTATTGTATTTGTCGATGAAATCGATAAACTTGCCAAGAAGCAGAATACCAATTCCAGGGATGTTTCAGGGGAATCGGTTCAGCAGGGAATGTTAAAGCTTTTGGAAGGTGCGGATATCGAAGTGCCGGTAGGTGCTACCAGCAAGAATGCGATGGTTCCGTTAACCACCATTAATACAAGAAATATTCTTTTTATCTGCGGTGGAGCATTCCCGGATCTGGATGCCATTATTAAGGCGAGACTTTCCAAACAGTCCAGTATCGGATTTAACGGAGAGTTAAAGGATAAGTATGATAAAGAGAAAAATATTCTGACCAAAGTAACGGTGGAGGATATCAAGAAATTCGGTATGATTCCGGAATTTGTCGGTCGTCTTCCGATTCTCTGTCCGCTGGAATCCTTGACCGAAGAGATGCTGGTAGAGATTTTAAAGGAGCCGAAAAATGCGATTTTAAAGCAGTATCAGAAGCTTCTTGAACTCGATGAGGTGGAACTGATTTTTGATGACAGTGCTCTGAAGGCAATAGCAAAAAAAGCACTGGAGAGGGATACCGGAGCCAGAGCACTTCGTGCCATTATCGAGGAATTCATGCTCGATATCATGTATGAAATTCCGAAGGATGATAATATCGGCAGAGTAACCATTACCGGAGATTTCATTGAAGGAAAGGGCGGGCCGATTGTGGAAATCAGGACTGTCGAGAAGATTAAAAAAACAGAAGAGGATTCGGATGTTTTAACCCTTCCGGACGGAAAGAAGGAAGAGTAATAAGGTTAACGAAATTACAAATCAAACTACAAATGTAGTTGAATTTTCTACATGTGAAAAAGCAGTAATATTCGGGCGAAGAAGGCATTTATAAATTCTTCGCCCGTTTCTTTTGTCAGATTTCACGAAAATCAAAAATTTAATAAAAATCCCTTTTTTGAATAACGAAATTGTGTTATAGTCATTCTACCCCGGTCGGGGAGATTTCAAACAAGGTACGATTCGTACCGGCATTCCGCTTATTATTTGATAATTTGTTTTTTATAATTTTATATTTTTATAGAATTCTTTTTTTGAAAAATTTTTTTCACTTCTTGTTACACAGTTCATCATGAAAATGGGTTGTTCCGGGAAAAAATACCGGAGGAAGGATGGCTATGCAAATGAATATTGGATGTGTTTTAAAACCGGCATTTCGCAAAATAACGAAACCGGCTTTTCGGATTGGTGTTTTGGCATTTATCCCGGCCATGCTGGCGGTGCAGACGGTGAATCCGCAAACAGCTGCTGCGAAGGAGGAGAATACAGAGATTCTCCTGTATCATCATCATTCGGAAGCCTGTATGGGAGATGTGATTTTGATCCAGGAGGCGGATGAAGAAAGCTATTTGCGAACAGTCGGGGAATCTGTCTGTCCGAAGTGCGGAGGTGTCGTACATGAGTATCTTTTTACCGCTTCGTGCAGCTGTGGGAAAACATGGGAAGAGACGGGATATGCCTGTTTTCACAGTAAATACGGTACCGAACCGTCAGGATGTACGACTTACAGCGAAGTGGAATTTGAAACGCTGCATGAACACACGGAGCGGATGAGAATTTGCGGGATGGAGGAAGATACTGTTTTAGGACGAGTTGAGATTGAAATTCCGGGGACGGATCCGGTAAGGGAAATGACAGTTCGGGCAAATTACGAGGGAAGCCTGGAGGATGTTGTTTTCGGCTGGCTGGATGCAGAGGGCAAGGTTACGGAAGGGGAGAGTATTACCGTTACAAAAAACGGGAAATATTCTCTGCACATCGTTCATACGGAGAATGGGGATGATTATGAAACGGTTCAGGAAATATCCGTTACAAACATAGACCGGGAAGGCCCTGTTATTCAGAGCCTGAAACCGGACCGGACAGGGGCGACAAATAAACCTGTTATTCTTACCGTGCGGGCATCGGATCCATCCGGTCTTGCAAAAAAGGCATACAGCATTGACGGAAAGAATTATCAAAAAGAAAACACTTTTGAGATTAAGGAAAACGGGGATTATCGGATTTTTGTCCGGGATGTACCGGGGAATGTCAGTACTTCGGAAATTACTGTTTCCAATCTGGATTACGATCCGCCGAAACTGAAACTTTCCGCCACACCGAAAGAGTGGGAGGAGGGAGACTGTGAAATTACTGCATCGGCAAACGATTCGGGACTTGGACTTGCAGATGCACCGTACTCTTTTGACAAGGGAAAAAACTGGGGGAAGAAAAATCACATTTCGCTGTCTGAGAGCGGGAGTGTGGAGGTATGGGCCCGCGATTCGGCAGGCAATATTGCGAAGGAAAGAATTACCGTAACACGTAAGGAAAAACCGAAAGAGGAACCGCTGAAAGAGGAAAATCCGAAAGCGGATTTGTCAAAAGAAACAGAAGAAAGTAAGACCCCGGCGAAGGATATAAAAAGTGATGAAAAGACAGCGGAAGGTGTTTCCGAGATTTCAGAAAAATCCGATATTGAATCCGCTGTCGACGAAAGTAAAAAGAAAGAGGAGGAATCGGCGGAAAATAAATCCGGAGAAGGTCTGTCAATCGGAACTGTTTTAGAAGACGGAACGAATCTTGTTATTTTATCATCGAATACCTTAAATACGGATTCCAAAGCAGTTAATAATGCGGTAAAACCGGAAGAAAACAGGAAAAAAATAAAGTCGGAGAAAACGGAAGAAAAAACCGAAGAAGAAATACTTTCCAAAGAGGAAGAATCCGATGTGGAATCAGGGGAAGATTCCGTTGGGGAGGAAAACAGGGACGGTGATTTACAATCCCGGGTACAGCCTGAACCGGATGAGAAGCCCGATGATAAGACAAACGAAAATTCCGGGGACAGTGTCGGCGATACAAGCCCGGATGAAAAAGAAAATCCGGATAAACACTTCGGGAGAAATACGGTGGATTTTTTTCGAAATACGATGGTGTCTTTTTGGTCCGGAATGCATGTGATCATATATAAAATTCCGAAAAACATCCGGATTGTAACCATAACCGGGGGTACCATTTCCGGTTTGGTATGCGTCTGGTTCGGAACGATTTTTTTAATCCGAAGTGCGGGGATTTTTTGGAGAGATGACACCGGAAAAGAGCATTTTCTATCCAGAAATCTGATTCATCGGAAAGGGGAAATCTATGAACTGAGGATTAAGAAGGAAAGCTTAAGAGGGTCGGAAAGCCGCGATTTGGTACTCCGCATGCCGTTTTTGTTTTTTATATTGCATAAATACCGGCCGATTTGTATCTATTTTGGGGAGAATATGGTTTCCCAGCATGTTGAAAAAGTCATCCGGGTTCAGCTTCCGGTATAGCCGGTTTCATTGACAGAACCGGATAAGACGGATAAAATGATTCAAGTAATTCTTTTCAAAACAAAAACAGTGATGGCAATGAAAGAACAACGATAAACAGTAATAAAATTTAGAATAAAAAAAGCGAGGATTTCCTTCATGAGTTGGGAAGATAATGTTCGAAAAGTGATTCCCTATGTTCCGGGAGAACAGCCGAAAATTGACAGGATTATAAAACTGAATACAAATGAAAATCCTTATCCGCCTGCTCCGGGTGTGATAAAAGCAATCCGGACCCTTGCCGGCGAAGCAGACTGTCTGCGTAAATATCCGACTCCTGCCTGCGATTTGCTGGAAGAAAGTCTTGGTGCATATTATCATCTTCCGAGAGAACAGGTATTTGTAGGAGTGGGATCGGATGATGTTTTATCCATGGCGTTCTTGGCATTTTTCCACGGCGATAAACCGGTTTTATTTCCGGACATCACGTATTCATTTTATGATGTCTGGGCAGAGGTTTACGGGATTCCGTATAAAACGATTCCGCTCGATGACCATTTTGAAATCAGGGAAGAAGATTATGAATGTGAAAACGGCGGAATTGTAATAGCCAATCCGAATGCGCCGACCGGAATTGCAAAAAGCAGGGACTGGATGGATGCGTTCCTTTCAAAACATAAGGACGTGGTTGTAATCGTGGATGAAGCGTATGTGGATTTCGGAGCGGAAAGCTCTTTAGCGCTGATTGACAAATACGAAAATCTGCTGGTGACACAGACGTTTTCCAAATCCAGGTCCTTAGCGGGACTCCGGATCGGAATGGCATTCGGCAGTAAAAAATTAATTCAATACTTAAAGGATGTTAAATTTTCCGTAAATTCCTATACCATGAATACGCCTTCTCTTCTTCTCGGAAGTGCGGCTGTTGCCGATGAGGAGTATTTCAGGGAAAAGCTTGATGCGGTAATAAAGACCCGCGAATGGACAAAAGAGGCCTTAAAAGAACTGGGATTTGAGATGACCGATTCCAAAACGAATTTTCTTTTTGTAACGCATCCGAAAATGCGGGCGGAAGAAATCATGAAAAAGCTAAGAGAGGAAGGAATCATCGTAAGGCATTTCGGGAAACCGCGGATTGATAATTATCTTCGGATTTCCATCGGAACCGATGAAGAAATGCAGACGATGATAAATGTTTTAAAAAAGATTCTTTGAAAATTCGAAAAAAGCCTATAAATACGGGATTTTTTATAAAAATCCCGTATTTGCTTTTATATAGGTAGTTATGTTATAATAAACTTTGTGCGAAAAGGGAATACAAAGTAATAAAAAGTATTAGTAAAGTGAGGAGATAAAATGCATGCAGTAGCGGAATGGTTTGCTACCGTAACGCAGGGAAAGATTCCGAGAGAATTGGCAGTTATGCTCGTTTCCATGATCCCGTTGCTTGAACTTCGTGGCGGCATGATTGTGGCAAGAATTCTGGATTTGGAATACTGGAAATCAGTGGTCTTTTGTGTTATCGGGAATATAATTCCGATTCCTTTCATCCTTTTATTTATCAAACAGATTTTCAAATGGATGAAGAAATTCAAAGGTCTTGGAAAAATCGCCGAGTTCTTTGAAAAGAAGGCAATGAAGAAAAGCGATAAGTTTAAGGATGGTGAATTTGTTGCATTAATCCTGTTTGTCGGGATTCCGCTTCCGGGTACGGGGGCGTGGATGGGATCCTTAATTGCCGCACTATTGGAAATGGATATTAAAAAAGCGGTAATTGCGGAATTAATCGGACTGGTTATGGCGATTACGATTATGTCGATTCTGACATATGCCTTGCCGGGAGTATTTACTTTTTTCTAGATTTGTATTCATTGGAGCACATACGCAGAGAACGCTGCGTACGTGTTCCTTTTTATCTTTTTTACGGGATTCATAACGAAAGGGAAGCATGAAGGCATATACCGATTTTGCAAAAGTATATCCCATAATGATGCAGGATACGCCGTATGGAAAATGGGAAAAGTATCTGATTCGGACGTTGAAAAAATACGGCATCAAAGACGGGCTTGTTTTGGATTTGGGATGCGGAACCGGTGAAATGACAAGACGGCTTAAGGCTGCAGGCTATGACATGATCGGAGTGGACGCATCTCCCGATATGCTCGATATGGCAAGCCGGGAGGATTCCGACGGGATTCTTTATCTGAATCAGGATATGCGTGAATTTGAGCTTTACGGTACGGTCCGGGCCATTATAAGTGTTTGCGACAGCATGAACTATCTGACAGAGGATGGAGATTTACGAAAGGTTTTAAAGCTTTCGAATAATTATCTCGATCCGGGCGGAATTCTGATTTTTGATTTAAAGACGCCTCATTTTTTCAGGGATGTGGCGGGCGAAGAAACCTATGCGGAGGATCTGGAATCCGTATTCTATGTCTGGGAAAACATTTACGACCGCAAAACGCGGCTGAATGAATATGATATGACGTTCTTTTTCAAGGAGGACGGTTTGTATCGGAAAAGCAGTGAAGTCCATATTCAAAGGGCTTATACCATGCGGGAAATCAAAAAAGAAATAAAAGCTTCGGGAATGGAATTTCTGAATGCCGTGGATGCGGATACAGGAAAGGAAGTTACGAAAAAAAGCGAGAGAATCTATATCATTGCAAGAGAGCAAGGAAAAAAATGGATCGGATAGTCAGGGCAAGTGCAGCAAATGCGCAGATTCGCATTTTTGCTGCGGATACCAGGAATCTGGTAGAGGAAGCAAGGACAAAACATAATACATCTCCGGTTGCTACTGCGGCACTCGGAAGGCTTATGACAGCTGCTGCCATGATGAGCGAAATGCTCAAAAGCGAGGATGACCTGCTGACATTAAAAATATCCGGGGATGGTCCGATCGGAAGCATTCTCGTTACAACGGATTATCAGGCAAACGTGAAGGGCTATGTTGGAAATCCGAATGTGGACCTGCCGTTAAATTCGAAGGGAAAACTGGATGTATCCGGTGCAATCGGTGCAGGAAGGCTGGATGTAATCAGGGACCTCGGGCTGAAGGAGCCCTATGTCGGTCAGACGCCTTTAATCAGCGGTGAAATTGCGGAAGATTTAACGTATTATTTTGCCAATTCCGAGCAGGTGCCTTCGAGTGTCGGGCTTGGTGTCTTGGTTGACCGGGATTACAGCGTGAAATGCGCGGGAGGATTTATCGTACAGCTTCTTCCGTATGCACAGGATTCCGTGATTGACCTTTTGGAAGAAAATTTAAAAGAAATAAAGAGCGTTACGTCGTTTTTTGCAGAAGGAAATACCCCGGAGGATTTGATCGGAGTTATTTGTAAGGGAATGGATCTTACAATTACCGAAACCGTACCGACGAGATTTTACTGCAACTGCGATAAGCATCGCGTGGAAAAGGCTTTAATCAGTATCGGAAAAGAGGAATTAAAGTCCTTAATTGAGGAGGGAAAAGCGGTTACGCTAAACTGCGGCTTCTGCAATACGGACTATACGTTTGAGGTATCCGAACTGGAAGAATTATTGAAAAAATGCAAATAATCAAAAAAATCTGAAAGAAGACCATAAAAAAAGAGCTTTCATTCGTATCTTTTATTGAAAAGCTCGGAAAGGACATCCGTGACACAGGAAGAGTTCAACGGGTGTATGGAAAGAATCAAAAACGGTGATAAAGACGGATTAAAAGATATCTACATTGCCTATCTTTCCTACATTTACACAATTATATACGGCGTTGTAACTTCCAAGGAAAACGCGGAAGACTTAACCAGCGAGTTTTTCATCAAGCTTTGGGACATTGCGGATACATATAAACCGCAGGATAAAGGTCACAAGGCTTATCTTGCTACGGTGGCGAGAAATATGGCACTTGATTTTCTAAGAAAGAATAAAAGGGAAGTGCTGACTGAGGAAATGCCGGAGGAGGCGGATCCGAAGTCGGGTGTGGAAGAAGAGGTAATCTCCGATGTGGGGTTGAAAGAAGCCCTAAGCAAGCTCAAGGAATCGGAAAGGACCGTGGTTTCCATGAAAATTCTTTCCGACATGACGTTTCAGGAAATTGCGGATGCGTTGTCACAACCTCTCGGAACCGTAACTTGGCGATATAAAAACGCCCTGGAAAAGCTCAGGAGGTACGGTTATGAGTAAGCGGCTTGAAGATGAATACAGACAAATGATATTGGACGATGTGCCTGATTTATGGGACCGGATTGAAGCGGGGCTGACCGAGAAAAGTGTATCGGAACCGGTAAATCAGAATGCGGAAAAACCGGAAAAGAAGAAAAAACCGGTGATTTTAAAGATTTTACCCTGGGCCGGAGGAATCACGGCAGCAGCGTTGATTCTGATTGTGGCACTCCCTGTTATACTGATTGCAAACCTTGCGAAAAAGGCACAGAAAACGGAAAGTGCAGTGCCGATGAACGCTGCATATATGGAACAGAATGCCATGACAGCAGGTGAAGATTCCGGAGCGGACTTTTTGGCGGATACGCAGCGAAATACATACAATGACGAAGCGGTAATGTTCGAACCCGCCGAAGCCGAAGAGGCAAAAGCCGAGGGAGAGGTTGCGGATAATTCCGTGGAAGAAGATGGCGAGTATGCGGTAGGAGCTGCCGGTGGCGCGGTGATCAATCCTTTTTCCGAGGATGCGGAAACGGGACAACGGGGCAAGATGTTACTGGGGCAGCAGCAACGCGGTACAAAAACGGAGTTTGCGGAAGAATACTATTACGCAGTAATCGATGACATCCGCATAATTGATGAAAAACAGTATTGCACATGTGCATTTTCGGAAGATGTAAGCATATTAACCGATCCGGATGAGAATGTTTCCGTTCTGCCGTATCGCTTTGCCATATCCGATGATTCCGATGTGGAAGCCGAAATCGGCGGCACGTACCGGATTGAATTTGATGGAGATGAGATTGTTCTTCTGGAGAGAATGAATTAAAAAAGAATTGATTTTATAAATTGTCGTTAAAGAGGAAAAAAGACATGAAACAGTTAAAAAAATGCGTACCCATATTACTGGCGGTTTTGCTTCTTGCGGGAGTAGTTCTGCCTGCTTTCGGTGTAAAAGCGGATGACAGCGATTTTACGGCGGAGATGAAAGTCGGATTTGACAACAAAGCCGAGATTTTAAGGTATGCACCGTTTGCAATCACGATGGAAAATAACAGCTCGGATTTTTCCGGAAGAATTCAGTTAATCGTGGCAAACAAAAAGGATTACAACATTATGTACGAGACGGACTTTTCCATAGCGAGAGGCGAAAAGAAAACCGTTACTTTTTCATGTAAGGTAATCGACAATCTCGGAAAGGTAAACATTCGGCTTGTTAACAAAAAAGGAAAAGTAGTCTGGTCTGAAATCAAACGTTTTAACGTGGATAAATCGGCATCGAAAAAAATCGATATCGGTATTTTGAGTGATGATTATTCCGCGCTCGGTTATATGGACAATCTTAATTTTGTTGACAGGGAAACGTTCCAGACAAATCTTGTGGAACTGACTGCGGACAATTTCCCTGAGGATGCAAATGCATTAGATATGCTTGAAATGATTGTAATCAGCAACTTCAGTACGGATATCCTGACGGATGAGCAGATTGAAGCATTGAACTTATGGGTAAACAGAGGCGGTGTTTTAGTAATCGGAACCGGTTCCAATTCTTCCAAGACCCTGTCCAAAATAAAAGGACATGTTATGGATGTAAATCCGGAAAAGATGAATCGTTATACCACTTCCTTTGGCCTGAATTATTACGGATATGAAGCCGCCACCACAACGACGGGCAATGGTCAGGTACTGAAAAGTCCCTATGACGATGAGGATTTCATGGAGCAATTCGATGACTTATTCTTTAACTACAGGGATGAAATGGATGCATATTTTCTGGAAGACTTTATGGCAAATGAAGGACTGACAGAGGATGATCTTGAAGACGACGGAACCCTTCCGTCCTATTGGGAAGATGCTTATTATGATTTCTGCGCTCAGACCATGTACGGTTATCAGTATGAAGACGTTGGTACGGTAACATACTCTTATCCGTATGCTACTGCAGATGTTTTGGAATTTTCGGATAAAGACAGCAATGAAGAGATGATCGAGAAAATATATGGCGATAACAGTGCCGGTGAAGATTATACCCTGGCAACCGTTTACCAAAGAGCAAGCGGATATATTGCCCTATACGGAATTGACTTTACCATGAACCCGGTTCCGGGATACGCGAATGCAAGTGAAATCATCGGGGTACTGATTCGCAGTTATGTTTTACAGAGAGTGATTGATAATTATGATAGTGTGTCGAATAACAACTATTACAATGTCAATCTCGGCTCTGCTTCCGGACTTTCTTCCGGTTACGGTATGGATAATCTTTTGGAAGCGTATTCTTCGGCACCTATGCCTCCGCTTCTTTTTTACCTGGTACCGATTATCGGATATCTTGTTGCGATTCTGGTTTTATATCTGATCGGCAAGAAAAAGAAGAAAACCTTCCGGTTATGGTACTGGTATCCGGTTTTGGCCATCGGTGTTGCGGTTGTGGTTTACTGCATCGGCTTTTCAACCAGAATTATCCGGCCGAGAATTAATACGGCGACAATTTTGGATTTGGAAAAGCCTTCCGCAATTGAGAAAAATATTGTAGCGGTAACGACTCCGAGCAATAAGGACTGTTCCGTGGAATTCTCCGATGAATATGATCTTCAGTTGTTAAAACAGCTTAGCTTCTACGGAGATCAGTCCGATAAGATTGATTACAATTCCTATCGTGTCGGATTCCGCAAAAATATCGACCGTACAAGAGTAACCTTCACGGGAAATGTTGCGCTTAGTTCCGACCAGTTTTTGCTGGAGAGCATTTATCCGACAAACAGATATTTTGATGTGCAGTATGTCATTAATGTGCCGCAGGGCAAATCCCTGGCGGAAAGCCTGATTATCTGCAACAATACTTCGGTGGATTTAGAAAATGCGGTTTTGGTTGCAACGGAAAATACCAATGCAACATCCTCTTATGTCGATGCAATCGTATATCGTGTCGGCGATTGGAAAAACGGTCAGACAATCGATTTTTCCGACGGAAAAAAGAGAGATTACGGATACAATACAAGCATTGCTTTTACGGATCGTGACAAGCATCTTATTTCCGGTGCGTTGCTTGGAAATCTTTCGGAAGGATTTAAAACATATACCAATCGGAAAAATATTTTGGAATATCTGATGAATAATATTGATGATGAGCTTCGGCAGTACTCCTCATCTTCCTCCAATTATTCGTATAAGCAGCAGCTTACTCCGCAATTTGTATATGTAATTGGTTTTCCGAAAGAAAGTGTCTGCAAGGATATTCAGTTTGATAAAAAATATCGGAATGAACGTACGGAAGTCATTGTGGAAAAAATAAATCTGTCGGAAATGAAACAGGTTAAGAAACAGTAGGAGGGAACGGAAATGCTTGAGATTAAAGATCTGAACAAACGATACGGTAATTTCTATGCCCTTCGAAATCTGAATCTGACAGTCGGAGACGGCGAGTTATTCGGATTTGTCGGCGCAAACGGTGCCGGGAAAACCACGACCATGCGTATTTGCGTAGGACTTCTCGGTGCGGATTCCGGTGAGGTTTTTATTGATGGTAAAAGAATGCTGTCGAATCATAAGCTTCTAAGTAATAAGGTCGGTTATGTACCGGATTTCTTCGGAGCGTATAATTCCCTGACGGCTATGGAATATATGCAGTTTTTTGCTGCCACATACGGTCTGGTTGGTACGGATGCGGATAATCTGTGCATGGATTTATTAAGACTTGTGAAGCTGGATCATAAAGCAGATACCGATGTAAACGGTCTTTCACGTGGTATGAAACAGAGACTTTGTCTTGCAAGAGGTCTGGTTCATAATCCGGATATTTTATTCCTGGATGAGCCGGCCAGCGGTCTTGATCCGAGAGCCAGATATGAATTAAAGGAAATTCTGAAGAATCTTTCTTCGATGGGCAAGACAATTGTAATCAGTTCTCATATTCTTCCGGAATTGTCAGAAATGTGTACCACAATCGGAATCATTGATCACGGTCAGATGATGCTGAAAGGAACGATTGATGAGATTCACAGGGCAGCGGCAATGCAGAGTCCTTTGTTAATCGTTGTGGAATCCTCCGCAGTGGATGATACCTTCCGTATTCTTCAGGAGAATCCGATGGTTCAGCATATTTCGGCGAGAGCAAATACGATAGAGGTTGTATTTACCGGGAATAAGCAGGATGAAGCCGCGCTATTGGCAAATCTCGTTTCGAACGGTATCCCGCTTCTTTCCTTTACGAGACAGGAGGGAAGTCTGGAAGCGTTGTTTATGCAGATTATCAATCGTTCCGCAGCGGACAGACAGCAAAGACGTCAGCCGCAGAATCCGAAGGATCGCG
>CACZRH010000237.1 GCA_902783455.1 uncultured Lachnospiraceae bacterium
GAAGCAGGCTCCGAAGAGGTCTGTGACGACGGTTCGCCGGTTCCGTCCCCGGGCTGTCCCGGTTCTGCATTATAGGATGATTTTGCATCCATCCGGCTTGCCTGCGGCTCAATGATTTTATCCTTGGTGATTTCCGTATAGACGGTCTTCTTGGCAGAATCCACCCAGCCTACGGTATCGCTTAACACCGTACCGGTATCCACGATTTTTGCACGCGTATCTTCCAGTGCAACATTGACATCCTTTTCTTTTTTGATCTCGTTTACGACATTGATCGCGGTATATGAAATCTTATCCTTTACCGTAACCTCGGATTCGGTTTCCGGGAATTTATAATCTTCAACATCCAGAATTCTCACATAGTAAATACCGGGTGTTAAATCCTCCATGTAGATAATACCGTCCTTATCGGTATCTTCCCAGGTAACGGTTTTGTTATCCGGAGTACGGGCTTCCACACGGAATAAAACCCCTTTAATCAGGGTGTCGTCCAACTTACTTGAGAATTTGATTTTTAAATCCTTCTCCATCGAAGAGAAGTTTACCGATACATCCTTATTTTCCTTCTTTTCCTCCGAAGGCTTCTCACTCGGTTTTTCTTCCGAAACCGATTCAACTACAGCTGTAGTTTTATTTGCCACGATTTCCTCGATACCACGCTGTCCTACATTTCCCACATTCATCAGCTGGTTTCCGGCACTGGCAATGGTTTCGATTCTGGTATTCTGTTTTGTTTTTCGAATAAACACAACCGCAAAGAAACAGATTGCAAAAACAGCCACCGCTGCCACTGCTATCAGAAGAATATCAAAGACGCGATTCCGTTTCTTTTCCTGCACCTGTTCTGCAGTTTCACGACGGGCGCCTTCCGCACTTCCGTGTTTTTTTCCGGCATTCTTTTCGCCCTGCGATTTTGCTTCTCCGGATTTTGTACCATGCGCTTTCGCATCCTGTTTCTGCTCATTCTCATCACCGGAAACTTCGCTTTCTTCTGCTTCTGCTTCCGTTACATCTTCCGGCGTTCCTTCCGGCAAATCTTCCTGTGTTTCTTCAAGAGGCTCTTCATGCCTCTTTTTCTTTCCTTTTCCCTTATGCGGGGATTTCTTTTCTGTTTTTACATCCTCATCATGATAGGATAAATCCCCCAGCGCTTCCATCTCTCTTTTGGAAAGCGGGACATCGTCATCAATTTCATCCTCCGGCAGGAAATTAATCCCCTGCACAACTCCTGCAACAACTCCGACATGAGCTTTCGAAACCGCTTCTTTATTTTCGGATAAATCCTTCGTGGGTTCCTTATCCGTTTCCATACCGGATTCTTCGTCCTCTTCGGACGAATCAATATCATAATCATCCGCAGGGGCTTCATCGGTTTCTCCGGCATCATCATTCTTCGGCTGTGCAGTTAATTCATCCGCCTGTGCTTCCAGAACCGCCTGGATTTCCTGCGTTTCGGAGGGGGCACTGATTTCTTCGTTTATTTCATTTGCCGGAATCCGGATGCTGTCCGTCGGAAGAAGCTCCAAATTCGGAATAACACCGGAATTTCCTTTTCGATGAATGATTTCAATTTCATCCGGGTCGTCATAATCATATTCCATCTCTTCCGATCCGGCCTTATGGTCCGAAAAGACCTTCACGCTGTCTGCAATACTTTCCGTATCCACTTCAACCGGGCTCTCAATTTCTTTGGAAAAATCGAATTCCACGGTATCGTTTCTTTTGTCTTTACTCATTCCGATTCCTTTCACACAAAACCTTTATTTTACTTCCACCCTGCGAATGACTTTGTTCAAAACATGGGCGGCTATCATTTTCTTTCCTTCCAGATTCGGCACCACATCATCGTTAACCAGATACAAACGCGCAGTATCCTCGTTAATTTTTACTCCGAAATAATCATCCACATAGGAAAATCCGAAATCCGCCGTTCTGTCCTTCATAAAAAGCAGAACATCGGCCAGCGTCTGGGTGTTGATTTCCACCAGATTTCCGCCCTTTTTATTTCCGAGTTTGTCATACGCATAACAATATCCCGGCGAAACCACCGCAACCTGTATTCCCGGATAGTTCCCGAAAACCTTGTCATACATTCCGTACAAAACACCGTTTATGCAGACGGGATTATATTCATTCCCGTATGCCATATACAGGCTTCCCTGCAGATAATCATGCGCATCATAGCAAATCAGGATATAATCCACTTTATTGAAATCAATGGATTCAAGCGTTGCAAGATGCTCCTCGTAAAGCTTTTTGTCAATTCCCTGAATGGAGCCAATCGCCGACTTCTGATCGCTTAAATTTCCGTTTTTGGTACATTCCCATAACCAGTATAAGCAAAACCAGTCTTCCGGAAAGCCCGATTCCCCGGGACCGTCCACCGTCTTCGTACACATGGTGGAACCCGGAAACGTACAGTCATAGATCGTTGCGGTAGTATTTTTCTGAAGCAGCTGACAAACACTTGCTCCGTCCGAGGTATCTCCGAATGTATCATTTCCGAAAATCACAATCGTGGTCACTCCGTCATCATCATCCCGGTATAAATCCGCAGGAATCAAAGAAACCCGGTCATCCGTTTCCGTCTGCGTATCAATGGAGGTATCTATATAAAACTCGCTGCTGCCTTCCCATCTTTTAATCAGAAAATAATTCAGTCCGAAAAGCGCCAGAATTAAAAGCGCAATCGACAGGATTATATACGGCGGTTTGACTTTGGATTCTTTTTTTACTTTTTCTGTTTTATCTTCGTTTTCCGGTGTGGAAATCAGGTCCTGATCCTTCTTTTCCAATTCATCCATACACTGACCTCTACGTCTTTAAATCCCGCATTTTTACAGGGATTGCAAAATACACATAATCGGTGTTATTATACTATATATTGTCTCAAAATTCAATTTTTATTGGTTTTTTAACAAGATATCCCGGTTTAAAATGCTCCGGCTAATTTTTCTGTCATTGAATCGCTGAATAAAGAAGTGTAAAGAAGCCGTTATGAAAAAAGTCTCCGTCATCCTGTCCAAAATCATACTGGTATTATCCGGCCTTTCCCTGATTGCTGTTTTGTTTGCGGGCATGATGAAGCCGCCGCATAATCTGCTGAGTTCGCAGATGCTTCCCGCTACGGCGGTTCTTTTTTCGCTTCTTTTTTGCGCCTGTCTTTTTTTGCCCTCGAATTTCATAAAAGAAACCGATCGCAATTCCCGGTTTTTCTGCATCGCTTTTTGTATTTTACTGGCTTTATTTACTTCTCTTTTGTTTTTCTTAAATATCAAAAATCCGCTAAGAGAGGATTCCCTGACTGACTACAGCGTCATACTCGCAAATGCAAAGAACATGGCTTTGGGAAAGCCCTTGGAAACTCCCCTGTATTTTCGGATTGCCTTAAATAATTTCAAGCCGGTCGTAATTCTGTCCCTGTTTTATCGAATCGCATACCTGTTCCGGCTGCCCGGTCCGGAGCTGCTTTTGCTTTCCTTTTTCACGCTCTCTACCTCTCTTTCCGTTTTTGCTGCCTGCATGCTTTTGGAAGGAAAGAATATCTGGCGGTACCGAATCCTTCTTTTGCTGCTGTTTCTTTTTATGCTCCCCATTTACGTTCAAAACGGCGTATTTTATACGGATAACATGACCTTCGGAAGCGCTGTATTATCGATTTATCTGATCAAAAATGCATTGAAAAAGAAAAGCCCCATACTATTTTCCGCTTTCTCCGGCATCCTTCTCGCACTCGGATTCGCCATCAAGGTAACGGTTGCCATTCCGATTTTTGCTGCCGCCATCCTTTTGGTTTTATATTTTCTGTCCGAATATAAGGAAGCCAAATCCCATTTAAAGCACGCATTATTATTCGTTTGTATTCCGCTTGTCATTGCCTTTTCCATCACGGCAGCCGCACTTGAAATTTACTGCAATACCTTTGAGGATTACCGGATTTCAAAAAAAACCACGGAACCTGTAATTTCCTACGTTGCACTCGGGCTTACCGGAAACGGTTCTTTTGCGGACAACAGTGAATTCGGGTATAAAGAGCGCTATCTCGACACAAAAGAAGAAAAAGCGGAATATTCCAAACAGTATATCCGTGAAAATCTCGGACAGTTTATGAATCCCTCCCATGTAATCGACAAATCGGTCTACAATTTTTCCGGCGGATTCTTAGGCGCGAATGATTTCGTGCATTATCCTTTATCAGATTTTAATCTCTTTTATGAGCTGTTTGATGCCTGGGGCAAATACTACTGGCGAACATCGCAGTACTGCTTTCTCTATGCCGCTCTTTTATATTTAACGCTTTTCACCGGATGTATTCTCGGAATTTTCGGCATGCTGAAAAAAGAAAAATTTCCCTTCGGATTACTCCTGGGAAATCTTACGTTCTTCGGCCTGTATCTATTTTTAATGCTCTGGGAAGCCAATAACCGACAGCTTTATAATCAAATGCCACTGCTTTGTTTCTCGGCGGTCTGCATCATCCGGCAAATTCGAAATCTTCAGGTGATAAACCCCCAAAAGAACGCTTAAAACCATATGGTTAAGGCATATAGATGATGTATCCGTCGTTACGGAATACTTCCCGGTATCCGTTCTTTTGTAGAAAATCCGCAAACATTTTTTCTTTCACATTCTCCGTATCGGAATCCTTCAAATTAAGCAAATCCTCTTTTTCCTTATCGGTAATAAAAACCGGCAGCTCTCCGTCCTTTTCCAAAGCTTCCAGATCCGCTTTTAACTCTTCCGTCGGGAAGGAATCAAGCCCTGCCCAGGAATGGGACAGCGCACACTCTTCCTCAAAGAAATAATAAAATCCCGGAATCGCATCATAACAGATTGCCTTTTTATGCTTTAAATTGTTTTCGTTCAGATAATCATTAATTTCCTGTAGCTTTTGCGCATTTTCGCGATCGGTACGAATTCCCGCCACAACAGGATTTCCGGTAAGAGATGTAAACTCCCCTTTTACGAAGGATGTATCATGAAACAGGAAGGATACACGGAATAAAAAGCTTTGAAGCAGAGTCGCCGAAAGAATGATAAATCCCATCGCAACAATTCCGATCAGGAATCCCTTCTCTTCCTTCCATGCTTTTTTCATAAGGCCATATAATTCGCCGATTAAAAAGACGGAAACGAAAAACATATTGTTGAATGCCGTGTAAAGACCGTTGTTACTTCCGATCGGTGTGATAAAAATGATACAAAGCACGGCCATGGCAAGCAGCCGGTATTCCATCTCCCGGTTTTTGTTAAACACCGTATAAACCGCCGTCATGATGGCAAGCATGAGTAAAAATGTCCCCCACATGAAAATCGAGCGGTAATCAACGTAATCAAAATTAAAAGCACCGTATCTGCGATTTAAAAAAACGGAAAGAAATGCCGAAACAAAAGTCATTCCAATCAATACCGGGATCTTTGCTTTGGTTTTTTTCACTGCAAAGAGAATGAATCCGCCGAGAAGTGCAATTCCGACATAGGGCAGGAAGAATTTCACATATAATTTATAATCACCGAAAATGGTATTCAGCATGGATTTCGGGGTATAGGAGGTAGCTTCTTCCGTCATCTGAAAAAGCGATTTAATCATATCCGGATAGGCATTTTTCCCATATACCAGGCTGATGATTCCGATTCCCGACGCAAATACGATAAAATACCCCAGAATGCATAAAAGCAGTTCTTTCCAAATTGGCTTTTTTTTCAGGATTCCGGCTAAAAACAGCACAACAATGGAAAGCGTTTCCACAACATTCGGAAAACGTACAAACGCATTTAATGCAAGCACACCTCCGGCAAGAAGATAGAGTGCGGTTTTCTCTTTTTGAATCGCGAAAAGCAGAAGAATCACACCGGCACAAAACAGGAAGTAGGAAAGATAATGATATAGAATCACCTGCGGACACCAGCAGAAATTTTCCGCAATCAAAAGACCGATGAATACAATTACACCGTTATAATAATTCCGCAAAAAAAGATAGAATAAAACCATCACCGTACTGCAAAGAACCGTACAATAAATATTCATTCCAAGCATCGTATTGCCAAACGGAAGCTTCGAAAAGAAATGTCCCGTAAGATTGGCAAGCAGGGTTGATATCGCCCAGGTTTTATTCATATTCGGAAATACAGAGAAATTCAGCAGATTATATGCAGTATCCGCCGCATCCAGACCGGTATTCACATGCAGAAACGGGAAAAGGAAGAGTATGGCTGCAAATACAATGTCCAATACTCTCCCCGTATTTTTTTCATTTGTTTTCCGGTTTGCGGATTCGGTCATAGTCACTCCATCACCTTGAAATCATCATCTTTTTTCGGAAAAATAACATCCAGTTTTCCGAGTTTCCCAAAAAACCATTGAAGCGCTTTACTGCGATATAAAAGATCAAAAAGGAATTTCCGGATTCCTTCGATGACAGCACCAATCATAAACACCGCAAGCACACATCCGATGAAATGC
>CACZRH010000238.1 GCA_902783455.1 uncultured Lachnospiraceae bacterium
CCCTGAATACGAACCGGCAGATCCGGAATCATAACGGATTCGTCATCCAGAAAAACAATGTTTTCACTGTCTATGGCTTCCATGTATTCATCATACATATCCCCATAGGTTTCGGGATACAGTCTGGCACGAAACTCATGATTGCCAAGTGCATAATAAATCTTATATTCTTTTGAAAGCCTTTGCATAAACGAAACCGTATTGACGTTATTTTTACCCGGATGGGCGGTCATCATATCCCCGCCGCAGAGAATAAAATCCGGCTCGCATTTTCGAATGGCCTTAAGAAGCGTTTCGTTATTTCCGGCAAATTTCTTGTCGTGCAAATCCGTCACAAAAACAAACCGGACGGACTGCCCCTTTTTCAGCTTATCCGTTCGGATATTCTGCTGTCTTACCACAAAGCGGTTTTGGTCGAGAATACTCCAGACCAAAAATACGCTTCCGAAGACAATCAGCACATCTCTGATTCTTTTAAATTTGCTGTTTTTCTTAGCCATAACGTTTCTTATGTAAATAAGCCACACAATGTGTGGCTTATCGGATTCTTAAATCATTAGTTATTGTATTTACGCTTTCTTGCTGCTTCACTTTTCTTTTTCCGCTTTACAGAAGGCTTTTCGTAGTGTTCTCTTTTACGAATTTCCTGCTGGATTCCGGCCTTAGCGCAGCTTCTCTTAAAACGACGTAATGCGCTGTCTAAAGATTCGTTTTCTTTTACTTCTACTCTGGACATCTCTCAACCCTCCTCCCGGTTTCAGAATTGTGCAATAACCGTTCGGGTTTATCTAAAAAAAATGCACATTCCTAATTATACAGATTTTTATAAAGTCGTCAAGTTTTTTGTGAATTTATGGCTGCTTCCTGTCAATCAGCTCAATAAAATCGTCTTTCGGAACGGGCTTTGAAAAATAGAAGCCCTGCAGATAATCCACTGCCAGACTTTTTAAAAGCGCTATCTGCGCTTCCGTTTCCACGCCTTCCACTAAAATCTCTTTTTGCATCTGCCGGATCATCCTTATGGTATTATCCAGTATAATCAAACCAAGCCCACTCTTTTCGGCATTCCATAAAAGACTCTTATCCAGCTTGACAACATCCAAATTTAAGGAAAATACGGCACTGACGTTGGAATATCCCGTTCCGTAATCATCCATGGAAAAATGAAAGCCCTGCTCTTTTAACCGGATTATAACATTACTTAAAGTATCATAATCATCCGCGGAGATGGATTCCGTAATCTCAAAATTAATAAGGCTTTTTTCCACCTGATAGGATTCCACGATTTTGCAGATTCTTTCCACAAATCCGGGACGCATGCACTGCAAAACGGAAAGATTGACATTAATGCTTTCCATTCCGGCGCTTTGCGGAATTCCGGTCTGCAAAAACTTGCACACCTCTTCCAAAACGAAATCATCAATATCATCTATCAGTCCGATATTTTCCGCAATCGGAATAAACTCATCCGGGTAAAGTCTTCCGAGTTCTTTATCCTGCATTCTGACCAGTGCTTCCGCCCCGTGAAGCCTTTGATCCAGATAATAAGTCGGCTGATAATACACTTCAAAGCTTCCCTCTTCCAATCCCCTTGAAAGCGCACTTTCCACCGCCTGCCTGCGGAAAAACATGCTCAAATCGTCATCTTTTAAAAGCTTCTTGTCCAGATTTGCCGGAAGCGGAATGTCGATCATATAAAACATCTGCGAGACATCCTTGATTTTTCCGGGAATATTCGTAGTCATCACGACGGCAGAAAGCGGAATTTTTCTTCCGTTATAATCCCATGGCATTTCAAAACGCTTTACCATGTCTTCGGAAAGCTTCTCTGCTTTTTTCGATTCCCTGTCATATAAAGTCACAACAAAGGTTCCCGGAGACGGTGCATAGATATATTTATGCTTTGCAACAGAATCCAGATAAGGGCCGATGATATCCGCGATAATATACGAATTCTCAGATCCGACCATTTTTGAAATCACTTCAAAATTCGTGATTCGAAGAATAACAAGTCCGACTTCCCGCTTATTATGAAAACAGCTTTTCAAATCCAGATTCAAAGCAGCCCGGTTATAATATCCCATTCCGAAATCCACACGGTCATCTTCGTTTTCCACGGCCATCATGATTCCCGTAAATCCGACCGATTCCGCCAGCACCTCTACTTTCAGATCTTTGAAAATCAACTGCAGGACAACGCCGGTTGCGGTAAAAACAAAGAAAAAGATCATGGCGGCTCTTCGTTTCGCCGAAAGAATTTCCCAGGAATAAAACATAATAATAAAGGTTAATATGAAATAGATTAACGCCGTTAAATAAATAAAATATTCGCCCCAGTTGCGATGAACCGACAAATCCGCATTGATCGAATACACCCAGTTTGTAAGCGGATTGGTAAGTGCCAGAAGCTCTGCCATAAGGAAAAATACGGAATAAAGAATTGTCCGGATATTTCCAAGCCGGAAACGAACCCCGCTGACAGAGGACACATAATAAAAGAACATCGGGCAAAGTGCCGTATGCGTCGCAAAGTAAAAATGCTTTGCGAACTCATTCAAAGAACGGGCCGTATCATAAGAAAGAAAGGGCTCCTTACAGACCGCCGATAAAATATTACTTATGGAATTTGTAATCAGAATTACAAGTATTACGATGTAAATTTTATTCTGCGTCTTGGCTGTACGCCTTTGAATCAACGTATAAATCAGATTTACGATGCAGATTACAATCGCAGCTAATGCAACTCCGAAAGCAAACCGGTTATCAAACATGCATTTTTCCTATAAAATGAAAGCCGCAACCGTTTTGCCCGTAAAGTCGAACGGTTACGGCTTTGATTACTGAATCTGGCTTTCCAAAATTGTTACGGCTTCCGCAATTGCATCCGGAATACCGGCAGGATTCTTACCGCCTGCCTGCGCCATGTTCGGACGTCCGCCTCCGCCTCCGCCGACCTTACCGGCGATTGCCTTAATTAAGTTACCGGCATGTGCGCCTCTCTTTTGAACTTCATCGGTCGCCATAACCACCATATTAACCTTACCGTCTGCTTCGGACAAAAGAACGATGACTCCTTCGCCGATTTTTGCCTTTAACTGATCGCCGAGATCACGAAGTCCGTTCATGTCTACACCCGGAATGGATGTCGCCAAAAGCTTCACGCCTTTTACTTCTTTCACGCTGTCCATGACATCGCCCATGGCTTCTTTCGCTGCTTTGCTCTTCAGCGATTCAATTTCGCCATGCATGGCTTTTATCTCGGCGTTCATATGTTCCAGCTTGTTGGTTAGCTCTGACGGCTGGGATTTTACCGCTGCGCACGCAGCATTCAGCTGCTCTTCCACAGTTTTATAATATGCAAAAACATTTGCGCCCGTAATTGCTTCGATACGTCTTACGCCTGCAGCCACACCGCTTTCGGAAATAATCTTGAAAAATCCGATTTCTCCGGTATGCTTTACGTGCGTACCGCCGCAGAACTCCTTCGAATCGCCCATCATTACAACGCGAACCGTGTTTCCGTATTTTTCTCCGAACAGTGCCATCGCACCGAGTTCTTTCGCTTCTTCGATATTGCAAACCTTTGTAATAACCGGATAATCCGCTTCAATCCAGGTATTTACAAGTTCTTCCACCTTCGAAAGCTCTTCCTTCGTCATTGCCTTGCCGTAGGAGAAGTCAAATCTCGTACGGTCGGGATCCTGATAGGAACCCTGCTGATGCACATTGTCACCAAGCACGGTCTGGAGTGCTTTCTGAAGAAGGTGTGTTGAGGAATGATTCTTGCAGGTAAATGCTCTGGTCTTTGAAGCCACCTCTAATTTCGCTAATTTACCGATTTCGATGAATCCTTCCACGCAGGTTCCGACATGCCCCACTCTGTCACCCGGAAGTTTAATGGTATCGGTCACCTCAAATACACCATCCGTTGTTTTGATTACTCCGATATCTCCCTTCTGACCGCCCATGGTGGCATAAAAAGGAGTCTTGGAAACGACGATTGTCCCTGTCTCGCCCTTCTTTATCTGCTCTAACATCTTTTCAGAATTACCGATTGCAACGATAGTATCCTCTCCCGTAAGGGTTTCGTATCCGATAAATTCCGTTTTGATTTCTTCGGAAAGATCATTGAATACATTTGCAGCGCTGTCAAGCTTTGCGGAGAATTTCTGTCCTTCTCTTGCTTTTTGCTTCTGTTCTTCCATAGAAGCCTTAAAGCCGTCTTTGTCGACACTTAATCCTTCTTCAGCGGCCAGTTCCTCGGTAAGTTCAAGAGGGAAACCGAAAGTATCATAAAGATAAAATGCATCCTTCCCTTCAATCATTTTTTTGCCCGCCGATTTTGCGGTATCAAGGATTTTCTTATATTCCTTCATACCGTTTTCCAATGTACTTTCAAACCGGTCGATTTCCTTTGTCAGCTCTTCAAAAACAAAGCTTCTGTTAGCGGTAAGATTTGCATAGCTTTCTTTGTAGATTTCATCGATATAAATCGTTGCGATTTCAAGAATATTCTCTTTTTTCAGACCGAGTATTCTTGCATGGCGAATCGCACGGCGAATCAGTCTTCGAAGCACATAACCCGCACCTGCATTGGAAGGAACCAGTTTTGCCTCATCACCGATTAACATGACGGAGGTTCTGGTATGATCCGCAAGAATTCTCATGGATTTGGAAAGCTGTTCATCCGCCTCGTATTTTTGACCCGATGTTTTTTCAATATATGCAATAACCGGAGCAAAAAGGTCTGTCTTATAAACATCCTTCGTGCCGTTTAAGAATGCAAGATTTCTCTCGAGTCCCCAGCCGGTATCCACATTTTTCTGCTTTAAAGGAATAAGTTTTCCGTCCTTTAATTTTTCATACTGCATAAATACGTCGTTTCCGAGCTCGGTATATTTACCGCAGCTGCATCCGGGGCCACAATTCGGACCGCAATCCGGGACATCCGCAATATAGAACATTTCGGAATCGGGTCCGCAGGGGCCGTATTCAAGTCCCCACCAGTTGTCTTCTGCCGGAAGATAATAAATATTTTCTTTTTTAAATCCGGAAGCAATTCTGTACTGCGCACCTTCCTCATCACGGGGAGCATTTTCATCTCCCGCAAACACGGTTGCCGCAAGATGGTCGGCATCGAATCCGAAAACTCCGGTCAGCAATTCATAGCTCCATTTGCATCTTTCTTCCTTAAAATAATCACCGAGGCTCCAGCTTCCCATCATTTCAAAGAAGGTTACGTGACTTTTATCGCCGACTGAATCGATATCGTTGGTACGAACGCAACCCTGAACGTTACAAAGCCTTGTTCCAAGCGGATGCTTTTCACCCAAAAGATACGGCATCAGCGGCTGCATTCCTGCTACGTTAAAAAGAACACCCGTGGAACCGTCGGAAACCAGTGACACCGCACCGACATCCACATGTCCTCTTTCCGTATAGAACTGTTTCCATGTTTTTCTGAGTTCATCAGAAGTAAACTGTCTCATTTATAAATCTCCCTTCATAGGTGGTTAAAGCAGATTAATTATTCTTAATCCCATACTTATTCAATATTATATGATTAATCCGGCGAATAATCAAGCAACTCAGCAAAATGACACAACATCCCCGTCACCAAGTGTCATTTCTTGCAAAAGGCAAAAAACTTAAGTATACTAAACAAGATATTTTTGAAATAAGGCTGAAAATATATGAAAATCATAAAGAAAATCCTGAAATTCGGGCCAAACAGCGCCATATATTCCATAATACTTGCCGGAACGCTTCTTTTACTGCTGATTCCGCTTCTTTTGCTGACAAAGTATGCCATTCCGTTTTTCGACGATTACGGCTACTCCGCTCCGGTATGGATTCATTACATGCTCGGCGGATTTAATCCCAAAGGAATCATTTCCGGAGCAGTCAAAAACTGCGTCACTATGTGGCACACCTGGCAGGGAACCTACTCTTCAATCTTTTTAATGGGAATCAATCCGATGATTTTCGGAGAACAATTCTACTTTCCGGGACCGCTTTTTTTAATTCTCAACCTGGTTCTTTCCCTGTTTGTTTTTACCGGCGTGGTCATCCGAAAAATCGCAGGCGAAAAAAGCTTCCTGATCCTTGGCTTTCAGTCCGGAATCACGATTCTCTGTGTTTTATTTATATATTCCGCTCAGCAGGCCTTCTATTGGTTTAACGGCGGAGTCCACTATGTGGGAATGTTTTCGTTTGAGCTTTATTTTCTGTCCGTTCTGATCCTTTTAGCAAGAGGAATCGGTGGTCATAAAATTAACGCCGGAAGTATTACACATTCCGAAACTGATTTTGTTTCTGACAGTACAGAAAAGACTGAAAATAACGCCAAATCCACAAAGGCATTAATTATTACCATACTGCTTACCGTATTAAGCGTATTTCTCGGATTCTTTGTGGCCGGTGCTAATTTTGTCACAACCCTGCAGACCCTGATTTTGATGGTATCCGGAATTATTCTTGCAATTATAAGAAAAAACAAAAGAATCCTTTTCTGGATTCCTTCCGCAATCACTTTTACAGCCGGGTTCATCATTAACATTTCGGCACCCGGCAATTCCATTCGTGCGGCAAATTATCCGAATACGCCGGATGCAATTCATGCGATTTTACTCTCCTTCCCGGAAAGCATTCATTTTCTGGATAAATTCTTAGAGCTCCGGGCTTTGGTTTTACTTTTGTTTATACTGCCGTTAGCTTGGCATTTGACCGGTCGTATATTAAAGCGAAACGAAAAAGCATTTCCTCTTTGGGGATTTTTTCTGCTGGCCGCCTGGTCTTATTGTCTGTATGCTGCCGCATTCACACCGGGTCTTTACGGCATGGGCGAAGTCGTATTATCGCGAATGATTAATGTCATCAAATTAACCTTCCATCTTTTGCTGGTTTTGAATATGACATATTTTATCGGAACGCTTCGAAGACTGCTTGCAAAAATCCCGAAAATCAATGCATTTTTAAACGATACCGGGGAATCAAAAAAGCAGTATGTTTCCCTGATTTATCTTGTAATTCTCATCGTATGCATGACCATGTTATTCCGCATTGCATCTGATAAAATCGGACAATTCTCCTCTTACGGAGCCTTTTATTACTTAAAATCCGGTGAAGCAAAGCTCTTCCATACGGAATACGAAGGCAGAGTTGCCCAGCTTAAAACACCGGAAAGCGACATTGTCTTTAGGCCGTACAGCATTCGCCCCTGGTTTTTAATCTGGACAGATTTAAGTTCGGATCCGTCCGCTCCGGAAAATATGGAACTTGCATATTATTACGGGAAGACATCGGTAAGGCTGGAATAATCGGTAAAACCCGAATGATTGTCCGTATGAAGTCTAAATCGAGTAGGGAAGAATTTATTCGCACCCTACTCGCTGCGCCGCACGCATGCTTCGAAGAAGCAAATTTCCATATGCGGGCGTGCG
>CACZRH010000239.1 GCA_902783455.1 uncultured Lachnospiraceae bacterium
GGAGATGCGTATGAAAGGAAATTCCAACCGTGGTATGTCCTATGTTGAGATTATTATCGTATTCGCAATCGGTGCGATTATGATTGCTCTTGTTACCATCTCCATAGGAACCGTATCGCGGACAAATGTAAACAGAACTGCTGAAAAAGTACAGTCTCTGGTTAATCAGGCGAGAGTATCCGCTCTTACTCACGGAACGGCCAACGGATATTTAAACATTGCAGTGGAAGGCAATTCTGTATACGGTTATGTTGGAGAATCGGTTTCGGATACTTTGACCGTAAGAGAGAAGGGCGAAAAAATCTGTCCCAGTGATGTGCAGATTATTGTTACCGGAGGAACCGTTAACGGAGCGGTAACACAGCTTCAGTTCCAGCAGTCAACCGGAGGCATTGTATCTACGAATCCCGCGCCTTTGGTAACTGTTATGGTAAAAAAAGATAATTTTGAATCATCAACATTCCAGGTATACAAACAGACCGGAAAGATAAAAGCTTCGTAGTAGATTGAGGAGGATAATATGAAAAAAAATAACAAAGGTTATTCGCTTTTTGAATTACTGATTGCGATGGCGATTTTCTCCATTGTTATGCTTGCCATTATTATGATGATGCGTACTACGGTAGCTTCTTATAAGGATGGACTTTTTGAAACAAGCATGCAGCAGGAGGCACAGATTGTTGCCAATCAGGTTAGCGATTTGCTGGTGGATGCTACTTATTACAGCGCGACAAACAGCAATGTTGCCGGTGCAAAGCAGTATACTTTTTACGGTGTAGGCAATCAGCCGTTTATGTTATCGCAGGCAGGCAATATCCTGTACTATTATGAGGGAACGGATTCCGCAAAGGCTGTAGATCCCGATCAGGGAGCACAGGTTCTTTCGGATCAGTTGGATCCTGCTGACGGATTCTCTATTGAAGGACTTTCCAGAAGAGCATCGGAAAGTGATAAAACTACAAATTTTGATAATCAGGTTACCGTTAAAATCAATATTCTTTCCGAAGATCAGTCCAATCCTGCTAAAAACAGATCATACAGTGCAATAAAGGATACCTATTTCCGAAATGATGTTGAGAACAGATATGGTATGGATGATTTGACAACACCGTATACGATTGAAGGAACTCTTTCTCCTTTTGATGCAAACGGCGGAAGTATAAGCGGTGGCGGACCTGCTCCGGATGATGTGGATGATTATCCTGTTCTTCGTTATCAGGCATTTGATATTTCGAAAGAATATGATATCGTGTACGAAGGTCAGTTGGTGGATCATACCGGTACATTTACTTATGAGGAACTTGCAAATACATGGATTACCCATCCGATTTCCGGTAAAACTCCGCAGCGTTATGTGATTAAGGTAAATGCCACATATTGTTCCCCGACTACTTCTGCGTTTGGTCATGATACAACAAAGGGAGATACCGGTGTTTATTTCTCCGGTCTTAATTCAAAGGGTGAAGCAGTAACGGTTCGTCTTTATCTTGATGCTGTTGATTTTGATAACGGAAGCGGTATTTTTGAAGAATACAATGAAGCGGATGTTAACCAGAACGGATATCCGAACCATGTAAAGGTTTACGGACTTAATCTTAATAATGCTTTAACAGACGGAATGAAAGTTAAGTATGATATCGCATTATACAGAGGTTCAACGAAACTCGGAGAAGCAACGGATGTAGAATTAAAAGCGAATACGCATACTTATGCGGATACAACAGGAAGCAATATGCCACAGCTTGGAAGTTTTGATTTTAAACTCGGCGTTGTAGCGGATCCTCTTTCCAGCGGTTTTATTATCAGCTCTGCAAACGGTTACAGAGTAAGTCAGAAAGGCGGCAGTGTAGGAACTTTGAATAATGATACCGGAAATCAGAAACTGACGGTTAAATTTAAGATTTTTGACGGTGCAAATTTTGTGAGCCATTCAAATCTTGATTTGAATTACAAGTTCTATCTGGTAGGTAACTCCTTAAAGAACGCATAAGCATGATTTAAATTAAATAAGATATCTATTAATCAGGAAAGGCATATAGCCTTTCCTGATTTTATTATGCACAGGGCTGCGTAATGTATTTTCCTGCTTACGCAGGATGCAGCCCGCGCACGAGCAGGTTGCGAATACATCGCACCTGCTCGATTACACAGGGTTTCGTAAAGAAATTAGTCTTTATATAAATCCGGATAAATATTTGCTTAAATCTGTCTTTGAATGTATAATGATTATGTGGCGGGAAAATAAAAAAGACAGCCACATCGGAGGTTACATATGAAAGCATTTATACTCGGATTTCTTTCTAAATTCGGAAAGAAGTTGTTCGGTGGATTTCTTGCAAAGTTAATTCCGATTGCCATTTTACTGGTGGTATATCTGGTTGCAGGACTGGTTCTGAAGACGCTTTGGAAGGGATTTAAGAAAAAATATATTCCGTTTTTGAAGTAGGTTTTATAAGTTTTGGTTGCAAGTTTAACCAAACTGTTATACAGTAGATATCGATTGACGCGTTCAGATTTTTAAGAAAAAACCTGAATGGGTCTTCTTGTGGCGTTTATGGGCGTCGAAAGACGTAAGGGGAATCGCCGAAAAAAGCACTACAGAAAAGGAATCGAAAATTAAAATGGCCAAGTATTTAGTTATTGTGGAGTCACCTGCAAAGGTGAAGACGATTAAGAAGTTTCTGGGGAGCAATTACGAAGTAATTGCAAGCCAGGGACATGTAAGGGATTTACCGAAGAGTTCACTCGGAATTGACGTGGACAATGATTTTGAACCCAAATACATCACGATACGCGGGAAAGGGGATGTTGTTTCGGCACTTCGAAAGGAAACGAAAAAAGCGGAAAAGATTTATCTCGCTACTGACCCTGACCGTGAGGGAGAAGCAATTTCCTGGCATTTATATGAAACGCTGAAAATGCAGGATAAGAAAGTATATCGTATCACTTTCAATGAAATTACCAAGAATGCGGTGAAGGAATCATTAAAAAATGCCCGTGAGATCAATATGAATCTTGTTGATGCCCAGCAGGCCAGAAGAGCGCTTGACCGTATCGTAGGTTATAAGATTTCGCCGGTTCTCTGGGCGAAGGTAAAAAGAGGCTTGTCGGCCGGTCGTGTACAGTCCGTAACGCTTCGCATGATTTGCGACCGTGAGGATGAAATCAATGCATTTATTCCGAAAGAGTACTGGACACTCAGTGCGGAATTCGGGTTAAAAGGCGAAAAGAAGCCTTTAATTGCTTCTTTCTATGGAACGGAAGATAAGAAAATTGATTTAAATTCCAAAGAGGATGTAGATAAGGTTATTAACGGCTGTAAGGATGCTGCTTTTGAAATCCTTGACGTGAAGACCGGAAAGCGCACGATTAAACCGCCGCTTCCGTTTACCACATCCACGCTTCAGCAGGAAGCAAATAAAACGCTAGGATTCGCAACGGCAAAGACCATGCGTGTGGCACAGCAGTTATACGAAGGTGTTGAAATCAAAGGAGAAGGAACCGTTGCCTTTATCAGCTATCTGCGTACCGATTCCACCCGTGTTTCCGATGAAGCAAAAGCCATGGCGGAAGCATACATCAGTGAAAAATTCGGAAAAGAATACTGCATTGAAGAGGGAAAAGAAAAGAAAGAGGAAAAACGGATTCAGGATGCTCACGAAGCAATCCGTCCGACGGATATCAACAGAACTCCGGAATCGGTTAAGAACATTCTTTCCAGAGACCAGTACAGACTGTATCAGCTGATTTGGAAACGTTTCACCGCAAGCCGTATGGCGGCTGCGATTTTTGAGACCATTGCAGTGCGGATTAAGGGAAATGAATATATTTTCCGTGTCAGTGCATCCAAGGTTGCCTTTGACGGTTACAGAAGCGTATATGCTTCCGATGAGGACGAGAAGGCAGAAAGCAATGCATTATTAAATTCCATTACAAAAGATACCAAAGTAAAATTTGAGAAATTTGATACGGAGCAGCATTTTACCCAGCCACCCGCGCATTATACGGAAAGCAGCCTCGTCCGTGCAATGGAAGATGCCGGAATCGGGCGTCCTTCCACGTATGCTCCGACGATTTCCACGATTATGGGCCGTCACTATGTGGTAAAGGAAAATAAAAATCTTTATGTTTCCGAGCTTGGTGAAGTGGTCAACAATCTGATGAAGGAATCCTTCCCGGTAATTGTAGATACGGAGTTTACGGCAAATATGGAAGCGCTTCTGGATAAGGTAGAAGAAGGAAGTGTTGCATGGAAGACGATAATCCGTAATTTCTATCCGGATTTGGAGGAAGCGGTAAAGGTAGCAGAAGAAAATCTGGATAAAATCCATGTCGCAGACGAAGAATCGGATGAGGTATGTGAACTCTGCGGTCGGAAGATGGTATATAAATACGGACCGCACGGTAAGTTTTTAGCCTGCCCCGGCTTCCCGGAATGCCGCAATACCAAGACAATTCTGGTACGGATCGGTGTAAGCTGTCCGAAGTGCGGGAAGGATATTGTTGAGAGAAAAACCAAGAAGGGGCGCAGATATTACGGATGTGAAGGTGCTCCGGAGTGTGATTTTATGAGTTGGCAAAAGCCCTCCGACAGGAAGTGTCCGAAGTGCGGAAATGTGCTTGTGACCAAAGGAAATCAGCTGGTATGCGCAACCGAAGGATGCGGATATTCGGAGAGTAAACCCGTAAAGGCTGAATCAGAGGAATAAGAAGGCAGTATTAGTATGGGAAATGTCCAGTTACTTGACAGAACCAGGAAAATCGCACGGTTGCTGCATGATAACAATGAAGGAAAAGTATTATTTGATGATATATGCAGGGTGATTTGCGATTGTCTGGAAGTGAATTGCCTGGTTCTTTCTAAAAAGGGAAAGATTCTGGGAATTCAAAGCAATCATCACCTTGATCAGATTACCGAATTGCTCGGAACAAGGGTCGGAGATTTTGTGGATTCCGAATTTAATGAACGCTTGATGGAGATTCTTTCCACGAAAGAAAACGTAAATTTGGAAACCCTCGGCTTTGAGAAGACGGATACATCACATATAAAGGCATTGGCGACACCGATTATAGTCAGTGCCGACCGACTGGGAACGCTCTTTATGTATCGGCAGGATGCCGAATTTGAGATAGATGATATCATTCTGTGCGAATATTCCACTACCGTAATCGGTTTGGAAATGCTTCGTTCGGTTTCAGAAGAAATATCGGAAGAAAACAGACGCGTTCAGTCGGCGCGTTCCGCAATTTCCACATTATCTGCATCCGAATTTGAAGCAATTGTGCAGGTATTTGAGGAATTGAGCGGGCTGGAAGGAATCCTTGTGGCAAGTAAGGTGGCAGACCGCATGGGAATCACCAGATCGGTAATTGTTAATGCCCTGCGTAAACTCGAGAGTGCGGGAGTCATTGAATCGAAATCCTCCGGTATGAAGGGAACGTATATTAAGATCCTGAATGATTCGATTTTTGATGAGATAAAAAGGCAGGGAAAGAAAACCGGAAATGATAAATAAAAAATGAGGGGAATGCTTATGGGTAAAGGCATTTTAATCGTGGATGATGCCGCTTTCATGCGGATGGTAATTCGGGGTATCCTGGAAAAAAACGGATATGAAGTGATTGGGGAAGCCAAAGACGGTAAGGAAGCCGTTGCATTATTCTGCGACTTAAAACCGGCACTTGTTCTGCTTGATATTACAATGCCGGAGATGGACGGAATCGAAGCATTGAAAAAAATGATTGCCGAAGATGCGGATGCGAAGATTATTATGTGTTCGGCGCTCGGTCAGTCTTCCATGGTAATCGAAGCAATTCAGGCAGGTGCGAAGGATTATATTGTAAAACCGTTTCAGCCGGATCGTGTTCTGGAGGCGGTTAAAAAAGTGATGAAGTAAAACCTTTTGTGGCTTATGGCTGCAGAGGGTTTTATTGCTTTTATGAAGAACTATTTATTATAAAGGACTAAATATTAATAAAAGGCTATAAGATATGTTGGAACCTTGTATTTATAAAAGTATTAAGTATTTGTTTTTTATAAATGAAATATATGATTAAAAGGGCTAAAGATTGGAATGGGAAATGCATCTTGGGACGCTACAATTGAAAATATCAAAAAAACGGTTCCGAATAACGGGATTGTTGCAATTGCGTCCTCAACAGGCGGACCTGCTGCCTTAATGCGGATTTTGCCGTTGTTACCGAAGGATTTTCCGTATCCGGTGGTGGTGGTTCAGCACATCTGGCCCGGATTTGCAACGGGACTGGCAGAGACGATGAAAGAAAAATGTATTCTTCCTGTAAGGTCGGTGGAAGAAGGCGAAATCATTAAAGCAGGAAATATATATGTGGCACCGTCCGAATATCATATCCGGGTTAAGAAAGCGCCTGCGCACCATCATGTTTTTGCTTTTGAAGAGGCAGATTCCAAAAAGGGAAGTCCCAGGCCGAGTGCGAACAGGCTTTTCGAATCGCTTTTGGACAGTAATTACGATTCCGTAATCTGTGTTGTATTAACCGGAATGGGAACCGACGGGACGGAAGGGATTCTGAAATTGTCCAAAAAGAAAGATATTTCCGTTTTGGTGCAGGATGAAGAAAGCTGTGTTGTATACGGAATGCCGGGAAGTATTCTGGAAAAATACAAAGAGTGTGAGATTGTTGAGATAGACCGCATGGCGGATGCCATTTGCGAAAAGGTAAAATAGCCGGAAGTGGATTTTTTGCGGGACAGAGAAGTATAAATCGTCGTATTATAATTGGTAATTGAAATATTGTAATAAGGGAAATAATGTTTTGGAGGGTGGACGGAAATGGATGTAAGCCAGTATCTGGAAATCTTTATTGATGAGGCAAAAGAGCATCTGGAAAATTTAAATACCCAGATTATGAATCTCGAGCAGGATGGTGAAAATATGGATACCATCAACGAGATTTTTCGTGCTGCTCACTCCCTGAAAGGAATGTCCGGAACAATGGGCTTTAAGAGAATGCAGACTCTGACGCATGATATGGAAAATGTATTCTCCAAGGTTCGTGACGGAAATATCAAGGTGGATTCCGATATGGTGGATGTGCTGTTCCAGTGTCTGGATGCATTGGAAGCATATGTGGCAATCATTCAGGAGACTGCGGATGAAGGCGATAATGACAATGCGAATCTGATTAAGGCGTTGAACGATATTTTAAATTCCGAAGGAGCCGGTCAGGAAGATTCGGAGGAAGGTGCTTCGGCACAGAAGCCGGATGGCGAAACAAACATAACCGGAGAAGGTGGCGATGGAAAAGCCAATGCTAATTCCGGCGCAGATTCGAATGCCGGTCAGAATAATTCCGCTAAGGATCAGGCAAATGCTGATGCAGGAAGTTCCGCGCCGGATAAACACAAATGGAAACAGATTAAAATCGGAAACGTGGAAAGATCCGCAATAGAAGATGCTGAAAAAGAAGAACTTCATGCATACGGAATCAGTATCTACGTTCAGGAGTCCTGCCTTTTGAAGGCAGCCCGTGCGTTCTTAGTTTTTCGTGCCATTGAGGAACTCGGAGAAGTGATTTTGTCGGTTCCGAGTGTACAGGATATTGAAGATGAGCGCTTTGACAGGGACTTCAGCGTGATTATTTTAACGGATCAGCCGCTTGAGAAAGTGGTGGATGCGGTTAAGAATGTCTCGGAAATCGAGGATGCAGTCGGTGGAAAAGTAGTTTTTGAGAATCCTTCGGAAGTATCCAAAGCAGGAGATGCATCAAATACCGGCGCTTCATCGGGAGATTCCAAAGCGGGTGCAGGTGCTGCATCCGGAGCAGACGGTGCAAATGCAAAAGCGCAGTCCGGTGCAGGAAAAACAGCTGCGGTCGGGAAAACCGGACAGGGTGCCGGAAAACCGGAAGGCAAGAAAGCTATGGGCAAGCCGGTTGTAAACCGCACGGTTCGTGTGGATATTGAAAAACTGGATTCCCTTATGAACTTAGTCAGTGAGCTTATTATTTCCAAAAACTCTTTAGTCAGCGTTGCGGAAACCGAAATCGGCGGCGGATCGCTTGCCTTTAATGAACAGATTGAATATCTGGAATCCGTGACGACTTCGCTTCATGAATCCGTTATGAAAGTCCGTATGGTGCCGATTGAATCGGTGGTAACGAAGTTTCCGCGAATGATTCGTGATTTATCTAAGAAGCTTGATAAAAAAATGGAATTATATATGACCGGTGAGGATACCGAACTTGACCGTACCGTGGTTGACGAAATCGGAGATCCCCTGATGCATCTTTTAAGAAATTCCGCAGACCATGGTCTGGAAAGTGCGGAGGTTCGTGCAAAGAGGGGAAAACCCGAGGTTGGTTCGATTTTTCTGGATGCTTATCAGGACGGAAACAATGTAATTATTGAAGTTCGCGATGACGGAAACGGAATTGATGTAGAAGCCGTGAAGGCCAAAGCAATCGAGAAGGGAAAAATTACCGAAGAGCAGGCGGAAGCGATGTCCGAAAAAGAAGCCATCGATCTTTTGTTCCAGCCGAGTTTTTCCACCGCAAAGCAGGTTTCGGATGTATCCGGACGAGGCGTCGGTCTGGATGTGGTAAAGAGTAAAATCGAATCCCTTTCCGGTGAAGTGGAAGTGCGTACCAAACTCGGAGAAGGAAGTACGTTTACCATCCGGCTTCCGTTAACACTTGCCATTATACAGACACTGATGGTCATTGTGGGCGGTGAAAAATATGCGATTTCACTCGGTTCCATACAGACAATAGAGAGTATTCCGGTAGAAGACGTAAAGACCGTTCAGGGCAGGGAAGTGATTTATCTTCGTGGAAACGTTATTCCACTTGTTCGTCTGACCAAAGAGCTGGAAGTGGAAAGCATGAATGCACCGGATGCGGATTTGCTGGTACTGATTGCAAAGAAGGGCGACCGTTTTGCAGGTATCGTAGTGGATGAACTCATCGGTCAGATGGAAATTGTTATTAAGAATATGGGTAAATTTATCGGAAAGAGCCGATTAATCAGTGGTGCAACAATCCTCGGAAACGGTGAAGTTGCACTGATCCTGGATGCTAATGCGTTAATTCAGTGACGAGCGGATTGGCTGTAAATATAGAAAAGAAACGAAATAAAGGGATTGGAAAACTGCGTGTATAGCGGGAAGTGACAATTATGGGAATGGATGGAAATAAGGGAATTACAAATGAAGATTTGAATGAACGTGTTCAGGTGGTAAAGATCCGGCTGGGTGTCGAGTGGTACGGAATTAATATCAGCATTGTGGAAAATATCGTCAGAATGCAGCGTATTACAAGAGTTCCGGGCGCAGAACCGTTTATAAAAGGGGTAATCAACTTAAGAGGTAAGGTGGTTCCCGTCATGAGCCTTCGCCTGAAGATGGATATGCCGGAAGGCGAAGAAAGTCGCACGACCAGAATTATTATTTTGCGTGTTGACGGAGATGAGGTCGGAATGATTGTGGATGAGGTTCGCGAGGTAGTTACGTTATCGGGTGATGATATCGAAGAAATACAGCGCGATTCCAAAAATGCAGGCTCTGCCTATCTTTCCGGAATCGGTAAAATCGGAAATGATTTGATTTCACTTCTGGATATGTATGAAGTGCTTGGGGTGAAGACCGTTTAAGCAGTAATGAATGTTTGAGCGGGATAAAGTATTTAAGCAGAGTTGTATATCCGGGAAAACGGCTGGAAAGAAAAAAAGATAAATCAACAGGAGTATGCCATGTCAAAAATTGATTTAAATAAAGATAACGAAGAATATTTTGATGTGCTTCGTGAAATCGGAAACGTGGGAGCTTCCAATGCATCTGCATCTTTGGCAATGATGCTTGGAAGACGTGTGGAAGTACATGTTCCGAAGGTAAAACTGCTTGATTTTAAGGATATCGGAAAAGCCATCGGCGGCGAAGAGCAGATTATGACCGGAATATATCTTCGTGTTGAAGGCCAGATTAACGGAAGCATGCTTCTTTTGTTAAAGAAACAGGCAGCAGCCCGGGTGGCGGGGATTTTACTCGGAAATCCGGACCGTGATTTGAAAGAGGATTTTTCGGAAATCGAATGTTCTGCACTTTCCGAAGTGGGAAATATTATTACCTCGTCCTATCTGAATGCGATTTCAACGCTGACCGGATTAAAAACACTGCCGTCCGTTCCGTCACTTTGCGTGGATATGGCTGGGGCCATCCTTTCGGTACCGGCAATTGAATTCGGTATGATGTGTGACAAACTGTTATTAATTGAAAACCGTTTTTCCGGCACTGGTTCCGGTTCCACGGACGGATATCTGATTCTGGTGCCGGATATCGAATCTTACGACAGAATGCTTGAAGCACTGGGGATGTAGTAATTAGCGATTGTTGACAGAGTAATATTGGGGAATATTGCAGTAATGGAAAAAGTATTGAAAGTCGGAATGGCAGATTTGAAAGTCTGTAAAGCTCCGTTGGCGCTGACGACCATCGGGCTTGGTTCCTGCGTGGGTGTATGCCTGTGGGATACATCAAGCGGGGTGGGCGGACTTGCACATGTTATGCTTCCGGACAGTTCCAAAATAAAAAATAATACGAATGTCTATAAATTTGCGGATACCGCGATTGATGAGATGATCAGGCAGATGGTGGTCATGGGTGCGAACAGGCATCGTTTGAAGGCAAAAATCGCCGGCGGAGCGCAGATGTTTGCCTTCCAGATAAAGAATGATGCAATCTGTGTGGGACTTGCCAACGTGGAGGCGGTGAAAGCCAAATTGCAGAAGGAAGGAATTCCGATTCTGGCAGAGGATACCGGCGGGAATCACGGACGGACTATTGTTTTCTATCCGCAGACCGGAAAGCTTTCCATAAAGGCATTTGACAAGCCGGAAGTTATTGTTTGATTTGAGTTGATGTATTTTCCGGTATTTTAGTATATTTAGTGGTTGGGCAATCTTTTCTGATATTATTTTGTGGTTTTTGAGTTGAAATTGAATATTTTGGTTTACATTTTTGGCAATATTATGTAAAATAAATCTTTAGGAAATACATTCCAAAAAGCAATTTTGAACAGAGTGCGAAAGGGAACGAAAAGATGAATATTGCATTTATCATTATTATGGTTGTCGGACTTCTAATCTTTGCAGCCAGCTTTTTACTTCCTTCCGAAGAAGACGATGCGAAAACAATTGGTTCTCAGGAATCTCCTTTAAAGACATCGACGACGGGTGTGAGTGCCGGTGTCGGTGCATCAGCGAAAGAAAGTAATATTGCAAAAGAAACCAAATCCGATAAAACCGCAAATGAATCCATTGAAGCAGCAAAACAGAAAGCCAGGGAAGCAATTAATACGGATTATAAATTTGATTTGCATTTAACGGACAGCTCCGACCGTACAGTGGAAGAGCTGGAGCGTGATTTGTTAAGCGGTCTGGATTTGTCGGATTCTTCAGCCGGAAGTGCTTCTGCGGAGAGCGCGGCAGCAGCCGGAAAATCCGGAAATGCAACTGCAAATAAGAATACCTCCGGAAATAAGAACAACTCCGGAAATAAGAATAATTCCGGAAAGAAGGGAAATAACAAAAAGAAAGGCACCGTGAAAAACGACCGGTACGATGATTTGCTTTATGTAGACAGCGATGATAAGACGGCCACGGAAACGGAAAACAAGACGAATGCCGGCGGAAATTCCAATACCAATAACAGTGGAAATTCCAATGCAAATAATGGCGGAAACAAATCACAGTCTTCCAAGAACGGTAAGAAAGGGAAAAAGAAGTGAAATTAAAATATTTATTACGCGGATTGGGAATCGGAGTTTTTACAGCCGGACTGATTGCATTTCTTGTAACGCTTGGCGGAGGTAAAATGTCCGATGAACAGATTATAGAAAGAGCAAAGGCTCTCGGATATGAAAAGGAAGAAGATATTCTTGCAAGAATCAATTCTTCCGAGATTGTGAAACTGACCGAAGAAACACCGATCAATGCTTCCGAGTCTTCTGAAGTCTCGACGGACAAGGCGATTGTAGAGGAAATTCTGCCGGACGGAATCAAGACTTCCGAGGAAACAACTTCCGAAGAAACCACTTCTGAAACGAAGGAAAATAAGACCTCCGAAGAAGCATCCGATAAGAATGCGGAGGATGAAGCAAAGAAGAAGGCAGAAGAGGAAGAAGCCAAGAAGAAAGCCGAAGAAGAGGCAAAGAAGAAAGCGGAAGAGGAAGAAGCCAAGAAGAAAGCCGAAGAAGAGGCAAAGAAGAAGGCGGAAGAGGAAGAAGCC
>CACZRH010000240.1 GCA_902783455.1 uncultured Lachnospiraceae bacterium
ACCGCCGCTAAAGCCATCAGAATCTCCGGGCCTTCCGCCTCCGGGACCGCCGCTAAAGCCATCAGAATCTCCGGGCCTTCCGCCTCCACCTCCGAAGCCGCCTCCGCCTCCACCCATGGAACCCATGTCGGAAAGTGTAAGAGAAGATGCGTCAACAAGATTCGCAGAATCTGCAGACTGTCCGGAATCTGTTGTAGAAATTGTACCATTCAGCTGTCCGTCAATGCTTTCACATCTTAATTCCACGAACTGCTTCATCGCCTGAACGCCTGTTTCAAACTGTTCTAAGGTACAGAACTTCGTCGGATCCTTTTCAACATAATCATAAAGCATTTTATAAGTATCATCAATCAGCTTCTGTAAAAAACCGCTCTTATAAAACTGGTCCATAAACTGCTGATAATATTTATGGTATTCTTCCGTGTATTCCTCATTAGAGGTAATCCAGGAAAACATCGGCCGGTCATTATCCCCATCTGTCACCGACATCGGCGTATCAATCGGATCGTTTACCAACGCAGTTGCATTCTGCGCCTGGAAGGTACCAAATCCAAGATTATAATCCCAGGGAATCATCGAAAGTTTTCCATTTTCTTCATAAAGATAATAGTTGTGGATCATGTTTCCCGTATAACTGTCACCGTTTACGACAAAATTGTGAACCACCATATACTTCATCACTTCTTCGGTATTCACTGCTTCCTCGATCAGTGTTTCATCGGATTCTTCAATCCCCTTGGAAAGATTCTTCAATGACTTAATCAGACGCTTTTTATCAGACTTCATAATGGGCGTTTTGGCATTCCCGAAAATGGATGAATAGCTGTCTACATCATCATCAATGTATTGCAGTTTCACATCACTGTTTCCCATACCGCCGAAGAAACCACCGAATCCTCCACCGGGAAATCCGCTCTTTTTCTCACTGTTTCCATCAGATTCTCCAAACGGATTCTCCATACCGAACTTTTCAAAATCCACGTCCTTCATGTCAAAATCCCGGCCGTTTCCTCGTCCGCCGCCCATCGACATGCTGTCCGGCTTATACAGTTCTCCGTAATTCAGTCCGTAATTTCTTTCCAGGAAGGAATCCTCAACAGCCTCAACCATTAAATACAGTCCCCAGTCTTCACCGTTAACCGTAATGTAACAAAAGCTTGCAAGAGGCGCATCCACACCGAATTCATTCATAAGCTTATAAGCAATATAATCCTTCATCATCGTATAATCCTGAATCAGATTATTCAGACAAAGCTTATCCAGACCCTTGTAATTTCCGGCGGTCTCATAACTGTCGAATTCGATTTTAAAACTGTATCGGTCGCTGCCAAGCTGTGAAACCGTACTTAAAGAAGTATTTCCTTTTGCACGGATTCCGACATTTTTCACGGTCTCTCCGTCAATCGTAACGTCAGCATTCGTATATTCTTCTGCCATTGCATTTTCCAGCAGGGCATCCCAGTCATCGATCGAAATATCAACCGTATGAACATAACTGTCATCAAACAGCGTATCTTCATATTCCGGTTTGATGGAGTCGTCCGCCACAATCCCCAGTTTTTTCCCGTTGATAAACAGAACTGTTCCGATTATGGCAATAACCGTGACAATAATGCAAATCAGATTTATATTTTTATTGGATGACATATAATCACCTTTATCCCATATATTCGCCGTTATAGCTTACCAGTACTGCACTTCCGATTCCATCCATTGCTGCCAGTTCATTGATAAAATCTGTATTATCCTCTTTCAGACGCACCTCTATATTTAACTCCAGGAAGTCTTTCTGAGCGCTCTTACTCTTTATGCTGCATTTCTGTACCTTCGACTTAATGTACTCCATTGCTTTGGTTTCCGCATCATGTCCGCTGCAGCTAAGTACAATAATGTAAGGTGTAACAGAAGATTTCCGGTTTACAAAAATCATAAGAATCACGCCGATAATAATACTTCCGAAAACTGCAAGCGGAATCATTCCTGCCGCAAGCACAATGCCGACTGCGATGGACCAGAACAGAAAGGCGATATCGAGCGGCTCCTTAATCGCTGTTCGGAAACGAACGATTGACAACGCACCGACCATACCAAGTGAAAGAACTACGTTACTCGTTACTGCAAGAATTACAAGCGTCGTAATCATAGTAAGTGCAACCAGTGTTACACCGAAGCTCGTTGAATACATCACTCCCTGATAGGTTTTCTTATATACCAGAAAAATAAAAAGGCCGATTGCAAATGCTAAAGCCATTGCAATCACCATGTCCAGCACACTTACACTGGTTACATTCTCCAGAAAGCTTGATTTAAAAATGTCATTAAAAGTTATCATAATTGTTCTCCTCTTCTTTATATTGTTCCCTGATTCTATTTTACTTTCGTTTAAACAGCTTTCGCATAAATCATTTTATATGCTAAATTCTTTAATACTATATATCTGCACACGTTAGAATTCCTGATTCTCCACCACCGGAAGCCGGCAAGCCTCATATTTGGAAAATGCTCCTGTTCTGGAATGCGGAAGTCCGACTGCATCCCGAATGATTTCGGGAAGGTAATTATCCCATTTTACTTCCAAAATACAGACACCGTATGCCGCAGGAACCGTAATACATTCCGTATTTAAAAAATCGGTATTCCGAAGGCCTGTCCGGATATTGTAATCGAGTGTCACCCTGACATTTCCCGGTCCGAAAATAAACGGCTCTCTCGTATAATCCACAATCGTTTTGGGCTGCAATCTCTCCGAAATCATTTTGGAATACAGTTCTTTTATTAACTCATTCTCCGAATCCCTCATCCAGGAGATATCACCTTTTACTATCCGATCCGCTTCCTCTTCGGTTAAATTTGCGGAAACTTTATTGCCAAGCCCCCCGACCTTACTCTTTTTTTCCAGATGAATCAGGGATTTGTCTCCGTTATAATAGCGGATTCTGAATTTCTGCCTTCTGCTGATACCCGATTGCTTTTCCAATAAAGCTTTGTCCTCCGGTGTATCAAAATACAGGCTTCGAATCAGATATTTCCCGTCTATTACATGCGGATCCGGTTTTGCAACCGCCCTCATTCTCTGTCTGATAGCAATCATATCCGATGTTGTGATTTCATGTTTCAGTTCGTGTCTGAATTGCATGACAGACTCCTTTCTTCATAATTTTTCTTTTTACTGTTTCAATATAACTCATCATCCTTAAATGAACCTTAAATAATAAATCCCGTATTTTTAAGCCTGCTTTTTTTCAGAAATATGTTCTATGATCCATACGGAAATCGCTGCGGCAAAAAGTCCGAAGCCAATTGCCGGATAAATCACAGAAAGGCGATTTGTGGTTCCGTAGATTTCCAAAATTCCCTGAAAAAAACATCCCACGGTCAAAGTGGCAACCCCGTAGTTCCAAAGATGCCTTGTGATATTCGGAATTTCCTTTTTCCCGAACAATAAAAGAAAAACGCTTGGAATAACGGAAAAAAGTAACGGAATCATGAAGGCATAAATCATAAAATCGGAGTATACTCCGTGAGCAAACTGCTCATATATTTCCCCGAACACTGCACAAAATGAGGTGATAATCAACCCGTTTAGAATTCTTTGCAGGGAATTTTTATAATCTTTATCCAATGTATACAATGTCGCTCACGCTCCTTTCGTGTGAATGCCTTCCGCTCGTAGGGGTATTCATAACCTCTCCTTCATATACCATAGTGGAGGAACCGCCACCGTCTAAGTTATAGGCAGTTACAACACCGAGATCTTCCATAAATCCGGCAAGTTCGTATAAGCTTAGTCCTTCGTTATCCGAGGTTCTTCCGTCCGATACCACGAAAACGTAATGGTTTGTATCAATCATACCGATTGCGGTACGCGGATTGCTTGCCATAGCCAGACCGACTTCATCAGTTGCATCTACGAGAATTTCTCCGTCCTCCATAAGTCCGGGGCCGAATGCTAATACCTGCCAGGCACCGTTTTCTAACAATTCTTCTGCCGTTACTTCTTTCGGATTAACAATCTCCATTCGACCATCCTTATAAATGCAAAGAACATCCTCATCCGAAGGCGTATTGCGGTATAAGATTCCGTTACGGATTACATATCCTTTTTCTCTTGCACCGTAAAAATCACCGTTGATAGCAAGGACGGCATCATTTTCCATGGCGGTATCGGATGTTGTTGCGGTAATTTTTCTCCCGTAGGTATCTTTTGCAAACGCGGTTTTTATATAT
>CACZRH010000241.1 GCA_902783455.1 uncultured Lachnospiraceae bacterium
TCACCGCCGAAATAACGCTCCATTAAATCTTCCGATGTTTCCGCAACAGCTTCCATTAAGGACTCTTTGTATTTCTCAAGATAATCCTTGTTTGCCTCGGGAATCTCACATTCTACGGCATCTTTTCCCTGCCACTTGAATGCTTTCTCGGATACTACGTTAACATAGCCCGTAAATTTCTCATTCTCACGAATCGGTAAATGGAACGGAGCAATCTTGTTTCCGTAAAGTGCGGTTAAATCTTCCACTACCTGACGGAAGGATGCGTTATCAATATCCATATCGGTTACAAAGAACATTCTGGGAAGTTTGAATTTCTCGCAAATATCCCATGCACGCTGAGTACCTACTTCCACGCCTGCCTTACCGGAAACGACAATAATTGCTGCATCTGCAGCGGATGCTGCCTCCTCCATTTCACCTACGAAATCGAAAAATCCGGGTGCATCCAAAAGATTGATTTTGCAATCACCCCATTCCATTGCAATCATGGATGTGCTGATGGAAATCTGACGTTTCTGTTCCTCTTTTCCGTAATCGCTGACGGTATTTCCGTCTGCAACCTTCCCCATTCTGGAAGTAAGGCCTGCTAAATAAGCCATTGCTTCCGCGAGGGATGTTTTTCCCGCACCGCCGTGGCCGAGAAGAACAACGTTACGGATTTTGTCCGTTGTGTAAATGTTCATTTTGTTCCCTCCAAAAATACATTATTTAAGTTTGTAAAAACCCAAATCTAATTTTACTAAAATTGCACAAAGATTACAACAAAAAAATCTTAAAAATAGACTATCTTTACAAAAAATCACATAATAATTATACCTTACATCATCGGCGTATAAATCTTTTTCGCAGGTTTGATGCTCGGAATATTCTTTTCGGGATTCTTCTGCTGCTTATTCTCCTGCTTGTCGACTTCCTTACGGAATTTCTCTATTTTGGTTAAAATCTTTTCTCCGGTAAGCGCATTCGACATTTTGGGACCGGTCAGATTATTGTGTTTATTTTTCCTGTTATATTATATCAAAAAATGATATATAATGATTTTACATTAATTTTTACATTTGAAAATTCTTTTCGGAGGCATTCATGAAAGTTTGCGGAATCATTGCGGAATATAATCCGTTTCATAACGGACATCTCAATCAGATCAAAGAAGCAAGGGAATTGACCGGCGCGGACAAAATTGTGGTAATCATGTCCGGCGATTTTACACAGCGCGGCTGTCCTGCTTTTATGGACAAATACGAGCGCACCAGAATGGCCTTGAAAGGTGGCGCGGATCTGGTTTTGGAGCTGCCCCTTTACTACTCCGTCGGCAGTGCGGAATTCTTTGCTTCCGGCGCCATAGCAATCCTTGATAAAATCGGAGTCACCGACGCTTTATGCTTCGGAAGTGAATGCGGCGATATCGATTTATTAAACGATATTGCTAATATTCTCTATGACCGGAAAGAGGAACTGCATGATGAAATCCGGGAAAAAATGAAAATGGGACTGAACTATCCGATGGCACGCGCTGCTACCATTGAAGAAATGATTCCGAATTCCTATGAGCATGTTCAGGCCATGAGTGCTCCGAATAACATTCTGGGCTTTGAATATTTACGTGCAATCAAACAGCGTGACTGCAATATTGAAGCCTATACAAACCGTCGGATCGGCTCCGGCTATCACGACCGCATGATGGTATCCACACTCAGTTCCGCCATGGCAATCCGTGAATCCGTTTATGAGACAGGTGAATTAAACCGTGTGGAAAGTCAGGTTCCGTACTTCGCATACGACCTTATGAAAGAACATTTCAATCAGACATTCCCGATTTTTGAAGAGGATATTTCCGCCATATTAAAATACAAGCTCCTTTTGGATGCCGCTACGGGATATACCTCCTATGTGGATATTTCATCGGATTTTTCCGATAAAATTCTGAAGAATTTGAACCGTTACTCTTCTTTTTCACAGTTTTGTGATTTATTAAAGAGCAAGGATATTACTTATGCGAGAGTCAGCCGTTCACTTCTCCATATTCTTTTGAATATCCGGAAAGACCGTATGGAACTGTTTCAGGCCGATGATTATATTTATTATGCAAGAATGCTTGGTTTTCGCGAAGAATCCAAGGATTTGCTGACCGAAATCAAGAATCATTCAAAAATTCCTTTGATTTCAAAGCTTGCGGATGCAAAGAACATACTGGGTGAAAATGCAATGACCATGTTGGAATCGGATATCCAGGCAGCACATATCTATGATACGCTTGTAACCGAGAAATTCCACTCCGCCACGGTCAGTGAGTTTTCAAGAGAAATTGTACGTGTGTAAATTTCGTCATTTCAGATATTTCCGGACTGCTTTGAGCTGCTTTTTACCTTCAGCACGTCCCATCTGGTAGGCTTTTTCCAGTTTTGTCGGATTACTCTCCGTTCGTTTGATGAGCAGAGGTTTCGGAGGACGGATTACGAAGATTTTTCCTTCCTCCTCCAGCTTCATGATTTCTTCAAGCTGTGCATTATAGACTAAGTGCCGTTTCGCCATGGCACGAACCGCTTTCGGATATTTGGAAAGACTCAGATGCATAAGCGGCATCAAAAGACTTTTCTTCTTTCGATATTTCTTAGGCTGTGTCAGAATTACGACAATCCGGTCATAGGAAAGCTGTTGCATGACACGGTACGGAATCGGATCCGTCATTCCCCCGTCCAAATATTTTTTCCCGTTTATATCAACAGGTTTTGATACGACCGGCATGGAGGCCGATGCTCTCATCCAGAGTAAATCTTCTTTTCCCCCGTTTGTACATTTGTGATATTCGATTTTTCCGGTTTCAATATTTGTGGCCCCAATGTAGAAATTCATCGGATTCTGCGAAAAAGAAACACGGTCAAAAATATCCAGTTCATCCGGGAGTTCCCGATAACAAAAATCCGCGCCGTACAAATCTCCGGTCTTCATCAAAGACCGGAAACTGCAGTAACGCGGATCCTTTCCGTATTTTTTGTTATATCTTATGGCTCTTCCGATTTGTCCGGATTTATAATTGCACCCGAAAACAGCACCCGCGGAAATACCGGCTGCACCGTCAAACGGTATTCTGTTTTCCATGAAGACATCCATGACTCCGCAGGAAAACATCCCGCGCATGGCGCCCCCCTCCAATACCAGACCTGTTTTCACGGATTATCTCTTTCTCAAAACCCCTTAATATTCACGAAGCACCAGTTCCGTAATCCCCGGATTACTGCCGTTTTGAATTCTCTTTACCTGATCGCATCGTCCGTATGAAAATTCATCATAGATCATATTCCGAAGAGATACCCCTCCATGGTAGCCGTGAACCAGACGAATCCGATAGGTGGAGGAATTACAATCCTTTAAGGCTCTTTCAATAATTGAAAGAGCCTCATTTTTATTGCATCCGTGTAAATCGATTTCTATAATTCCACTGTTCATGGATTTATTTTACCATATTTTTTTTATTTTGACCCGACTTTTTCAGATTAAACTACAGGTCCGCCGAGTTTCGGAGCATTCGGTCCGAGAACCTTTGTTGCTTTTTGGGATAATTCCGCCTCAATATCTTTCAGAGGAACCGGTGCCTTATCTACCGGAATTCGTTTCTCATACATTGCTTCGGTACCGATTTTTCCGGAAAGTTTTTTCAGCTGATTTAAATTCTCAAGACTTGCTTTTACCTTCTCCTGATCCGGCGCTTTCTTTGTCAGTTCCTTATTCAGGCCTTCCAGTTCATTGTAAAGGGTATTTCCGAATGCCATATTCTTGGAATAATTCACCCGTTCCGTGGACATATCGATTTTCTTCCAGCCGTTTTCGGTAATATCTAACAAGTTCTTCTTATCGGACATATCAAATTTACCGGTCATCATTTTGGTAAACATTTCATGAAATGCCACCTGTGCAGTCATTTCCTCAAAGAATTGATCGCTTCCTGCCTTAAACGCATCCCGGTTGAATTCAACACCGTTCTGTTGCTGCATCTGTGCATAAATCGTGTCATATGCGGACCGCATGATCCTGGCTTCCTTAGCACCCGGATTGTAGTTGTAAGGAATTTCATCATACTCTAATTCTTCGCCGTTTTTTGCGAGTCCGAAAACCGAAAGAGTTCCATGCGTAATATTGGTTCTCTTTGCCGCCGCCTCTTTTATATAGATCTGTTCTTTCAGAATATCCCTCTTCGTCTTCTGATAATCCAGAAGCTCTCCGTAATTCTGAATTGTCTCTACTTTGGGACGAATCGACAAATCAATATTCGTTTTGAAAACTCTATTCGAATCTTTCAACTGCTCCTTAAGATGATTCAGTTGCTCGGGACTATACTCGGCCATTTCCTGAAGGAGCCGGTTTGCGAGCTTCTGATAGGACATTAAGACGCATTTAAAGCATTTTTCCTTATCACTCTTCGGTTCAACGGGCTTATTGTCACTTCCGTCTTCCGTCATGGAGAATGAATACTCACCGTTCTTTTGCAGCTTACTATAGTTCTTATTTAAGTACTCGAGCATTGAGTTCATGAGATTTAACTCACCCTGAAGTCTTTTTTTCGTACTGAGGCCTTCTTTAATGCTTTCATTTAAGCTGTTTGCCATAAGGGAATATCTGAGTGCATCCCTGTGTTCCGGATACTGCTTTACTCCCCATTTAATCTCGGAAGCAATATTTTCAAAAAGCTTATCCCTGGTTTTCGGAATACCGAGAGCTTTTTCTTCCTCAAGAATATGAAGCTGAATTTCTTTACGCGCATTTTCTACCGTTTCACGGCGCATCTTGGAATTGGAATTTTCCCTCTTTCCGTCTCTCTCTCTGGCATTCTTCTCGTCTTCCTTTCGCTCGATATAATGCTTCATATTTACTTCCGTATGCTTCGCCTGGGCCAGAATATGCTTTCTTGCAGCCGTAATCTCATCCGGTGTCATCGAATTCTTATGTTCCTCAAGATATTGTTTCCTCTGATTAAGAATATCGACGGAATACCGAATTACTTCAAACTCCGCCGAACCGCCCCATACACCTTTTTCCGCATCGGCCAGTTTTTGTGCGATATCCGGCAGGGATTCCGCTTTTCTGAATTCTCTTTCCGCTTCCGGAATCGGTTGCGGTTCCGGGAACTGTTCCTTCAGCCAGGCTGTGGGATCCTGCGGAAATGTAAATAAGACTGTCGGTTCTTCTTTCTCTTTGACTTCTTCTTTTTCTTTGACTTCTTCTTTCTCTTTATCTTCTTCCTTCTTCGGTTCCGCTTCCTCTTTAATATTTATATCTTCAATTTTGGGTTCTTCTTCATCAATGATTTCATTTTCCACATTGATTTTATTTTCCTCAATGATTTCATTTTCCTCGTTGTTTGGATGAACCTCCTGAATGATATTTTCACCCTCTTCTTTTATCTCATTACCATTCTCTGCCTCCGGCTTTTTATTCTGAGACATCATAATCAAATCGGATTCCGTAAGCTCCGTATCTCCCTGTGAAATCACATTCTCGGTTTCCGGCTCGGTTGTTTCCGGCCCGTTTTCCGGCAGTTCTTTTATTTCCGGAATCTTAATCCCCTGAAGCACACAGATACCTGCTTCTACGGTAGCGCCTTTTCTGTCCTTTTGAGTCAAAGTGCTGCTGCCATAGATTTTACTGTCACGCTCGTTATTATCGAACTCTGCCTTTTTTAATTCCTGAAATTCTTCGTTGGAAATCGTTCCTTTCACTGCGTAGTTTATGATTTTCGGCATACGTTGTGCAAAGATATCAACGTAAGGTATTTTTTCATAGACAATCTTCTTTTCGTTACTTTCCTTGTCTACAACCTCCGTCTTGATCAGCCGTCCCTGTTTAACCTGTTTATCCTTCAGGCTTACATAGCTAAGCTGCTGTTTTTCCTCTTCCTGCTCTGCTTCCAGCCTTTTTGCATTTTCCGCTTCTTTTTGTTTTAAAACCTCTTCATTTTCAAGACTGTGCTTTATCTGAATCTGACTTTTCTCATAATTCAGCCTGTTAATCTTTGCCTGAGCTTCTTCAACATCTCGCTGATACTGATTCCTCAAATTGTTGATTGTTTGAATCATCTGGTCATCAACCTGCGTATCAAGGGACTTAAGGTTATATACATTGCCGCCCTCACTTTTTGAAACAACAGCACCGTCTCCAGCAATCATTTTGGACAAACTGTTGTATATAGCATCCCTTTGTTTCTCTGCCTGATCTTTTTCATTCCTTGCCTGTACAATCTGATCATCGATGGCTTTCAGTTCTGATGCCTGTCTGTCCGTTCTCTCCTTATCCGCAGCTTCCTCTTTTGCTATTCTCTCATTCTTAATCTTATCTTTTTCTTCTTTTACTAACCTTTCCTCTAAACGATTATACGCATCGTTGTATGACCCGTATAATTCCATTTCATCCTTTAATTCAGAAGACACTCTTTCCATGGTTTTTAATGTCTCTGTTGGCAAAAGAAATACTTCACCGATTCTTCTAAGACGGTCCACATCCTCTATAAGTTTCCTTGCAGTCTCTTTATCTTTTGTAAGCCCGGATGCTTTGGCAATCTTATCCTGTCCGAAAAGTACTACCGCAGTAGAAATACAGAAATCGGGAGAGACACCGGTTTTCCCTTCCTCCCATCCCCTTTTGGTCTGTCTGAGGAACAGATTTTTCAGCTCTTTTGCAAGCGGATCTTCCCGGATAAACTTATCCACACGCTGTTCAAAATTATCCGAATAAAGCTCCAGCATAACCTCTTTCTTCCAAGCTGCTGCCTGATTCATTTTTTCGGTCAGATTCATATTCCGGTATGTATCTTCATCGGATTCGGCCTTCATATACTCTTTCTTTAATTCCGCAACATAAATCTGCTTCAGCAAACTGCGGGTTTTCTGTTCCGGTGTAAGATAGTTCCAGGTTTCCTTATTGCGTTCCTTTTCTTCCGCAAGAACCGCATCAAAGCATTTACTGCCGTACTTTTGCTCGTCCTGTTCGCATTTTCCGAGCAGCTCTTTGTAAGAATCAAGTACTGCTTTATATTCCGGCGAATTCTTTGCACTCTGGTTATTACGAAGATATGCATTCATCTCTTTACGCAGCTGAATGTTTTTAAGCATATGCCCGGTTTCTTTGACTTTTGTTTTCTTTCCCTGGGAATTTGTCACTTTCTCGCCTTTTTCAATGCGGTCCAGTGTCTCGGTTTCCTTATAAAGCGCCTCGGCATGTTCCCGAATATCATCAAATTCCGGATCATTTCCCTTCTTTATCTTTTTCAGCGTTTCAAACATTTTTGTTGCATATTCCAAAGCTGTCATATTTATGCCCTCCAAGCAAATGATTGATAGAATGTATGCTTATATTTCTTTTTCACCTTACAGAATGCATTATATTTCACCGTGTCCAACGGATGTCCAACAAATATTATATTTCTTTATATTTTTTTAAAGAGACCCGGAAGGGTCATTTCGTAAGGTTTTGTCACGATTCCTCTTTCCGTAATAATGCCCGTTACAAGCTCATGATCCGTCACATCAAAAGCCGGATTAAAAATATCAATCTCCTTCGGAGCCATACGCTCCCGGTACCACAATTCGGCAACCTCCGACGGATCCCTCATTTCGATTGGAATTTCTTTTCCGGACGGGGTATCAAAATCCAGTGTACTGCCCGGAGCACAAACATAAAACGGAATATGGTAATACGCTGCCAGTATGGCTACCGCCGAAGTACCGATTTTGTTGGCAACATCCCCGTTGGCCGCCACGCGGTCGGTTCCTACAAAAATAATATCAATCTTCCCCTGTTTCATCAGCATGGATGCCATATTATCACATTGAAGAGTTGTCGTAACGCCTGCTTCGGATAACTCAAATGCCGTAAGGCGGGCTCCCTGTAAAAGAGGTCTGGTCTCATCACAGTAAACATGGAGATCCGTTCCGGGCCAGCCATGCTCCAATGCGGTATAAATCGGCGCCAGAGCCGTTCCGTATTTTGCCGTCGCCAGAGTTCCTGCATTACAATGCGTCAGAATGCCGAGCTCTTTTCCTTCTTTTTTCAGTTCTTTCATCAGAGAAAAACCGTATTCTCCGATATTTCGACTGATTTTTATATCCTCCGCCTGAATTGCCAAAGCCTCTTCAAACAATTTTTCCCGGATTACAGGAATCGAATCATTTTTCAATTCCAGTGCTTTTTTCTCCATCCGGTTTAAAGCCCAGAACAGATTGACTGCAGTCGGTCTGCTGGATGCAAGATATTCTTTTATCTCTTTAAACTGACTGTAGAATTCTTCAAAATCATCCGTTTCAATCCCGTTTGAAAGCACTGCCAGTCCGATGGCGGCACATACTCCGATTGCCGGAGCTCCTCTGACACGGAGTTTTTTGATTGCTTCCCATATTTCTTCCTTCGTATAAAGAGAAATCCGTTTTATTTCTCCCGGAAGCAGTGTCTGATCAATGATATCGACACAGTCTCTCTCCCCGGAAAGCTTTACCGTAATGATTTTTTCGAAAAAATCCTCTGTCCTGTCGGTACTCATTTCCTTCTCCTTCATAAAAAGTATTCAGCACTTTTCATTCTGAACAGCCGCTTTGTTCTTTTAATCTGTAGAATCTGCTCGGACGGTGTGCCTCGCCTGCTGTCACGTATTCGGTTTCTTCAATCATCGGTGCGATTTTTTTTCGGAAATTCGCTTTATATAATGATTTCCCGAGTAGTATTTCATATACCTTCTGCAGCCTCGGCAGGGTAAATTCCTCATCCACCAGATGAAAGGCAATCTGCGTATATTCCACTTTGTTCGCAAGACGTTGCCTTGCATAGGCGATGATTTTTCTATGATCAAATGCCACCTTCCGATTTGAGGCAAGAAGCTCCTCCACATCAACCAGACTGGCATTCAGCGTTCTAAGCCCCGCATGATAATTCATCTTTTCAATTGGAACTAACGCCATATACGCCACGGAAATGATGCGCATTCTCGGATCCCGATTTACCTCTCCGAACGAATAAAGCTGTTCAAAATAAAGATCCGTAAGTCCGGTTTCCTCATATATTCCGCGAACAGCGGCATCGTCAAGTGTCTCATTTATACCGACAAAGACCCCCGGCAAAGCAGGCATCTTTGCAAAGGGGTCTTCACTTCTTTCAATCATCAAAAGTTTCAGTCTGTCTTCTTCAATTGTAAAAACCAGCAGGTCCACTGCCACAGACATTTTTTCATACATTGAGGAATCGTATTCTGCCATACATTCTTTCCTTTTTGACACTAGGTGACGGGGTTAGTGTGTCATTTTTTTGACACTAGGTGACGGGGTTATTGTGTCATTTTATTACCAGCCGCCCCACCCGGTCAGCTACCCCGATTCTTAATTCCATTCCGGCATTGAAATCCAGCGCATCTTCCAAAATTCCATCCGAAAAAACCACACCGTCTTCCACCATATCCGATACAAGTGTCAGTTTTTCCTCTTCGAGGATCTGACCGTAAACCAGTTCCGCCTGCGTATACCTGCTGGGATAGGGCTCCCTGACCTGAAATGTCAGTTCCCTGCAATCCCAGTTCCTAAATACATCCGGAACATCTCCTAACTGAAATGCTTTCGCCATTGCTCTGAATTCCGCCATCACCGACTTATGCCATCCGGTCATTCCGAGACCGGTCGAGACGATGATTCCGGAGGAGGACTGATTTTCAACATGATTATTATAACATATATGATACCTTGCCGAGGTATGATTTTTGATTCCGATGAAAAAATCATTTACCGCATACAGAACCTGCCCGTCTTTTGTTTCCGCTTTTGCCATTGTAATTCTTTTTTCATCGTAATTTTCTCCGATAACCTTCGGTAAAATACGATCCAGGTCACCGGCTTCAAAAGGAAGCAGATTTCCTTCCCACCTGACCGGGTCCGGATTCACGCCGATTAGCGGCTGACCGTCTAAATATTTCATGACATTGGCAACCAGACCGTCTCGTCCGAGCACAATTACTACATCGTTTTTTCCAAAAATCATATTCGGGATATATTCCCGGTCAATTTCCTGTACTCTTGCGAAAGATTTCGCGATATAAAGAACCGTTTCGAGTGCATTCCTGTAATTGGCATGCTCTCTTTCATAATCACCGAAATCCGCTCCGAGATGCTCCACATAGAATTTGGCCTGTTCGATGGTATTGTATCTTTTCTTCAGCTCTTCCAGGCGGGTTTTCGTTTTTATGATTACGATTTTATTCATTCCCCTGTCCATCTGCTTCCTCCTTTTCCACTTCGGCTTTCCCTTTTCTACTTCCCCTTTTTGGCTTTACTCTCCGTTATTCTTAGCTTTTAATCAGCATTCTGATAAATCTTTAGCAGAAATGATTACCTTCTGTGATTTCCCCCGACAATCGTTTCGAGCAAATCAGGTGTCATATTCAGTGTACCGATCTTGCCGGCATTCTCTCCGAGTTCCATAAATGCTTTTGCCATTAGAGCCTTCGGATCCATATTGGCAAGTGCACAGGCCTCGATTAATGCAACATTTACATTTTCATATGCTTTCATAATCTGCGCAATTTCATACGCCTTCTCATCCGCACGTTTCTTTTCGTTTTCCACTTCCAGATCCACGAAATCTTTATTACGCTGTTCGAGCTTTATTTTTTCTTCCACTTCAAACTGTTTCATTTCCAGATTCGTTTCCAAAAGTCTTCTCTTAATATCCTGCTCTTTTTCTTTTTTCTCTTTTTCCTTCTCCGCAACCTTGATTTCCGTATTCAGTTCATTTTCCTTAATCAGACGTTCCTGCTCGATGGCGGCATTCCTTCTTAAATAGATGGCATCATCCTGTTCTTTCAGAATCTGTTCTCTTGCCGCAGCTTCCAAAGCTTTTCTTGTATCCGGTCTTGCCACAATACCGAGAATATTGACTGCTAAAATCTTAATGCCGAGGGTGGCTACCGCCTCGTCATTTAAAAGACCTTCCGTAATCAAATCTGCCATTTCATCGGCGCATTTAATGATGTTTCGAACATCCATTTTCCCGGTTTCCCGAATCACAATTGCGCGGATTACATTATTCAGTCTCTTGCAGAAAAGCTCCATGGCCAAAGCTTTTTTCTCTTCATAATTCCGTCCGAATGTGAAATCGGCCATTTTATAAGCCTGTTCATAATTATCAATCATATAGGTTAAGGCACCCTGTACACACACGGTCTGATAATCCGCCGTTACCAGATCATCAAAGGTAAATGTTCCGTCAAATGCGGTAACCGGTGCGACCATGATATCGGTATGAATATCGTTATACAAAACCGTAAGCCCCTGTCCGCTCTTTACCGCTTTTCCTCTCTTTACTACCGTTACATATTCCGTCGGTTTGAATTTCTTTAATCGGATTCCCATATGTTCTCCTTCCCGGCATTTTTATATTGCCTCATTAAGTTAGTATTGTTTTGCTACTTTCTGATTATATGATAGTATCATTTTACTACTATGTCAAGTGAAAAATCGAGTAGGGAAGAATTTATTCGCACCCTGCTCGTGCGCAGGCTGCGTCCTGCGTAAGCAGGAAAATTCATTGCGCAGCCCTGCGCATATAAAAAAACCACCTTTCGGTGGTTTTTTGCTCCATATAGGATGATCATTCATTTATATTCTGCGGGTAAACCGTCCAGAAGGCACCTCTTAAATTCTTGGACAGATCCTTCTTTTTGATTTTATTCTTCTCCTTCAAGTCAAAATCAAAAAAATATTTGTCATAACAGTTTATGACTTTCGTTCCCGTCGGATGAATATTTTCTCTTTTAAAATTCTTATGCCGGTAGCCGGCATGTACATGACCGTGAAGCATGACGGACGGATGAACGCGCTCTAAAAATTCGTTAAAGCAGGCAAATCCCCGGTGCGGATAATCCTCCATGTCTCCGAAGTCCAGGCAGGCAGCATGCGTTACTAAAATATCCACTCCGCCGTTTTTAATAATCTTCGGCTTCGCTTTGCAAATCTTTGTGCGCATCTGGTCCTCGGTATACATGTACTTTCCGTTGGAATACTTCCTTGACCCGCCGAATCCGACAAACCGAACGCCACCTACGGTAACAACTTTCCCGTCTATGTTAATACAGCCTTCCGGAGGATGCTCGACATATTGCCGGTCATGATTTCCGGGAACATATAAAAGCGGAAGCCCCGTCATCGTTACCAGAAATTCCAGATATTCAGCGCGCAAATCACCGCAGGATACGATTACATCGACATCCTTTACCCGGTCCGGATTGTAATAATCCCAAAGTGCTTTTGATTCGTCATCGGAAATGGCTAATATTTTCATAACACTCTCTTATAAGGCGGAATAGTTCCGACAATATTTTCATTCAGCCAGTCCATTTCAATAATCTGGCTTGCTGTCATTTTCTTCAGTTCGTGAGGTAGCTTTAACGCTTTTCCCATGCTTCCCTCATGAATTACTTCTGTTTGGGAATGGATTTCACCCGAAAAGGGATCCATGCCGCCATATACCATTGCATTTTTAAAAAATGCCATCATTTTTTCTGTCTGATACGGCAGATTCGGGGCTCTCAAGCCTACGACACCGGTGGATAATCCAAACCAGTAATTGGTCGGTAAAGCGGTCTTAACCTGTTCGTTTAAATCCCATGCACCGGA